>JBJTAQ010000768.1:0-6002 GCA_046090945.1 Pirellula sp. | reverse complement strand
CACAACGGCTCGGATCTGTATCGAACAATCCAAGCGATCCTCGGCGATTTTTGGATTCATCGCGCGTAGGCTTGAGCGATCAAGACCTTGGGAATTGCAGTCACATTTGGGTTGACCAAACTCGATACGATGCACTTGCTTGCGAGCCCGGTCCGACAGGCGATGCTGTTTGGGATCCGAATTCCGACCGCCCACGACGGATTTCACCCGTCGGACCAACCGGGCCAACGTGCCCTGATATTCACAGAGGGATCTATCAGGAAACCTTACAACGGCAAAGCGAACGAGCCGGTTTGGGGGTTACGCTCAATCTTCCGGATCTGGGTGAGCTGAGTTTAGGGCAATGGATGCAATGGATGATTATTGCATCGCTTCTGGAGCTGGCCCTGGCGCAGGATACTTGATCGCATTCTTCTGAATCTTTAGCGCCAGTGCCTTTGCAGCATCGATCTTCAGTACGGAGGCAAGTCGCAACAGATAAGCGAGCACATCCGCGATTTCCTCGGCAATCGGTGAGTCGTTGGCGGTGTTTTCAATCGGCTCGGAACCTGATACCCATTGCACCAACTCCATGATCTCGGCAGCTTCGATGGCGATCGACATCGCTAGATTTTTCGTAGTATGAAACTTTTCCCAGTCCCTGTCTGCGGCGAACTGGTCGAGCCAAGCGGACATCTCGGCTAGGGTGGTGCTCGACGCTTCGATGCGGTCTGACATGGGTGATTCTCAAGTGTTCCCGTAGACATAATCGGGCCAGTCAATGTCGTTATTCTCAGGTCTACCCTCGATGTAGTACCAATTTCGAATCGGTTCCAACTGGGCTTGCACTCCATCGATCAATTCCTGATCGATGGGTTCTTGCAACCAACCGATCCATTGGGTGATCTCCGACGGTATCGCGCTGCCAACAAGACAGCTTGCAAAACCTGGGTGAGCAACGGAAAACTGCAGTGCCAGTTTCTCGATCGAGGTGCCTTGAGCTTTGCACCAGGCCGACGCCTTAGCCGCAATCGTTCTGACATGCTCTGGGGCTTTGTGCCAAACCGGCAGCGGCAGATCCGTCAATAATCGAGCAGAAAACGGAGCGGCATTGATGACTCCAACGCCATGCTTTTGAGCCAAAGGCAACCACTGCAAAGCCATCACATTTTGCAGTGTGTAGTGATTGTAAGTGATAACGCAATCGAGTAACCCGGTTGGAATAACACGCTGGAAATTCTTCATGGGGTAACCGCTGATTCCTACGTATCGGACTTTGCCCTTCTCGACCTGACGTTTCAACGCCGGCAGCGTCTCATCGACGATTTGCTGTACATCACCGTATTCGATGTCGTGGCAAAATACCAGATCGAGATGCTCGAGTCGCATGCGCTCAAGCGAAACGTCGACGCTCTCAGCAACCCGCTTGGCTGAAAAGTCGAAATGTTTCGGCGCGTAGCGCCCAAGCTTGGTGCTGACAACGAGAGAATCGCGAGGATATGCTGGGAGGATCTGACCCAAAAGAACCTCGCTCATTCCTCGGCCATAGTAAGCGGCCGTGTCGATGAAGTTGATGCCTGAATCGATCGCGGTTCGAACTGCGGCCAAGGATTGAGGGATGTCGAACTGCCCGAACTCTGCACCGATCGACGAAGCGCCAAAGCCAAGCGTGGTAAGCTCGATCTCGGTTCGACCGAGCCTTCTTTTGTCTAAGGGTAGCTTCATGGCTTTTGCGATCTTGTTGCGAGTTGATTACTCGGCAAGTTTGCGAAGTACCGTAGGCAGAATTCCACCGTTTCGGTAGTAATCGATTTCGACCGGGGTATCGATTCTTACCATCGCCTTGAACGACTTCTTGCTTCCGTCCGGCTTGGTTGCAATAACCTCGATCTGGCTTCTTGGAGCTAGCGACTCCCCAAGGCTGGGGATATCAAAAGTCTCATCGCCTGAGAGTCCAAGAGTGGTGACGTTTTCGCCCGGCATGAATTGCAACGGCAGAACTCCCATACCCACGAGATTGCTGCGGTGGATCCGTTCATAGGATACAGCGATCACGGCGCTGATTCCGAGCAGCAGCGTTCCCTTGGCAGCCCAGTCACGCGAGGAGCCAGTTCCGTACTCGGCCCCAGCCAGGACCACAAGCGGTGTCTTCGATGCCTGATATTTCACCGAAGCGTCATAAATGCTCATCGTCTCACCGGTTGGTAGGTACTTCGTCACCCCGCCCTCGACACCGGGAACCATCGCGTTTCGGATACGGATGTTTGCGAACGTACCTCGAACCATGACTCGATCGTTACCTCGTCGAGCACCGTAACTATTGAAATCTGCCGGTTGCACGCCGTTTTCAACCAGGAACTTGCCCGCAGGTCCCGACTTGGCGATCGAGCCGGCCGGCGATATATGATCGGTGGTGACCGAATCACCTAGTATCGCCAAAGCCTTAGCTCCTCGAATCGGCTTGATGGTACCGACCGATTTGGTGATCCCCTCTAGGAACGGCGGGCGCTGGATGTAGGTGCTCTTGGCGTCCCATGCATATTGATCGCCAGGGGTAATCGGAATAGAGTTCCATGCTTCATTCGAGGTAAAGGCCCCCGAGTACTGCTTGAGGAACATTTCGGGTAGCACCGAAGATTCGACCGCTTGATGAACCTCTTCGGCGGTCGGCCAAATCTCGCGGAAGTAAACCGGTTTTCCTGCCGAATCGTGCCCAATGGGTTGGGTTTCGAAATCGATATCGACCGTTCCGGCCAGTGCATAAGCCACGACCAGCGGGGGGCTGGCCAGATAGTTTGCACGTGTGTGTGGATTGACGCGGCCTTCGAAGTTCCTGTTGCCGCTTAGGACTGCCGCTGCAACGAGGTTTCCATCGGTGATCGCATTGGCAACCGGTTCTG
This sequence comes from Pirellula sp., assembly GCA_046090945.1. Classification (GTDB taxonomy): domain Bacteria; phylum Planctomycetota; class Planctomycetia; order Pirellulales; family Pirellulaceae; genus JBKCUI01. Next base: position 3,123 of record JBJTAQ010000768.1, on the reverse strand, counting down.
GTAGTGGTCCACTGTTTCCAATACACGTGGTACAGCCGTATCCAACGACGTTGAATCCAAGTTTTTCTAGATCGTCCAGGACTCCTGCCTTGGTTAAATAATCCGTCACGACCCTGGATCCGGGTGCAAGACTCGTTTTGACAAACGGCTTGACCTTCAATCCGCGGGCAACCGCCTTCTTTGCCAACAAACCAGCACCGACCATCACCGATGGGTTGCTGGTATTGGTGCAGGAGGTAATCGCAGCGATGACCACGGCACCATGGCCGATCGTACTCGGCGACTTGGGGTCTTGTACGGTCCCTTGGGCCGACAATTGATCGTTGGTAAGTCCGAAGCCGCGCTCGGCGATCGGCGCGGTGAGCCCTTTGTTGAAGGAAGCTTTGACGTTGCTCAACAATACGCGATCCTGGGGACGCTTGGGACCTGCGACGGCAGGTTCTACAGAAGCTAGGTCCAGATGGAGGACCTTGGTGTACTGTAGTTCTGGACCATCGTCGAGCCGGAACAAGCCTTGCTCTTTGCAGTATCTTTCCACCAATTCGATTTCATCCTTGGTGCGCCCGGTTCTCTGCAAGTACTTGAGGGTCTCTTGATCGACTGGGAAGAAACCCATGGTGGCTCCATATTCAGGTGCCATGTTGGCGATCGTCGCTCGGTCGGCTAGCGACATGCACGAGACACCTTCGCCAAAGAACTCGACGAACTTATTAACGACCCCTTCTTTGCGGAGGATCTCCGTGACTCGCAAAACCAAGTCCGTTGCGGTTGCTCCTGGAGCAAGTTTCCCGGTCAGTCTCATCCCCACGACTTCGGGCATGAGCATGTAGAGGGGTTGGCCTAGCATGTTCGCTTCAGCTTCGATCCCACCGACACCCCATCCGAGTACGCCAAGTCCATTGATCATGGTGGTGTGCGAATCGGTTCCTACCAAGGTATCAGGAAAGGCGACTGCCCCGGCGTGGTCCTTGCCTTGGAAAACGACTTTAGCAAGGAACTCTAGGTTGACTTGGTGGACGATGCCAGTATTGGGTGGCACGACACGAAAGTTCGCTAAAGCCTGCTGTCCCCAACGCAGGAATTCATAGCGTTCACGGTTTCGTTCGAACTCGACTGACACGTTTTTGGACAACGCATCTGCGGTTCCGAAATAATCGACTTGGACCGAGTGGTCGATGACCAGATCGACGGGGATTAGCGGATTGATTTTCTGAGGATCGCCACCGAGAGATTTCATGGCATCCCGCATGGCTGCAAGGTCGACGACGCATGGGACTCCGGTGAAGTCCTGGAGGACGACCCGAGCTGGTTTGAAGGGGACTTCGAGTTCTGCTGGTTTCGCGGCGTTCCACTTGGCTAGATTGACGACATCCTCCTGGGTGACTTGGTAGCCATCGCAGTTTCTGAGGGCGGCTTCGAGCAGTACTCGGATCGAGAATGGGAGTTTAGAAATCGGGGCAATACCGGCGGATTCTAAGCGGCTGAGACGATAGATGCCGAGTTTGCCTTGGGGGGCTTGGAATTGGTCGCGAGCGCCGAAGGGGTCCACCACTTTGGAGGAAGAGGCCATGGTAATGATTTGAGCCGGTGTTGGAGGGTTAAGAAGGCTTCCGTCCGAGGACATTTGGGGACGGCTGGGCCCCATTGTATCGATCTAAGCAAAAATAAAAACGGCCCGCAGTAAACTGCAGGCCGTTTCGCATCGATTCTACCGTCGGTGGCCTTGAACGGGCCAGAACCGCGGGAGTTTTCTAATTAGTTGCAACCGCAATCGGAAGCTGGAGCGGCAGCTGGGGCACAGCCACCAGCAGCACCGGTCGATCCGCAACCAGCGGATGCACCAGCAGCAGCCTTACGGCTTCCGCAGCCCAGACCACCACCGAGGTGCTTGCCGAGCAGACCGCGTCCGCCGAGCAGCCCGCCGATACCAGCACCGGATCCGATGCCAGCACCAGCCGAGCTCCAAGAACCGGCAGCAGCACCCATATCTGCTCCGACGGCGGTGCCGTTGGACCAAACTGGAACGCTGACGGTTTGAGCAACCATCTTGCAGACGGTTACGTCAACTTCTTCTTGGACGGTCGATGGAACTTGAACGGTGTACTTCTCAACCTTCTCTTCGGTTACGTTGTCGTAAACCGTGACGGTGTAGCTTCGTTCCTTGGTTTCTGGAACCATGACCGTGCTGGTAACGTCCTTCGAGCGGGTTTCGGTAACCATCTCGGTAACGTTCTTGGTACGGGTCTTGGTTTCGGTGTCATAAACCGTCTTGGAAACTTCGCGGGTCGCTTGTTCTTCGACAACGCGAGCAACCTTGTTGGTTACTTGACGATCTTCGGTGGTCATAACCGTCTTGGAGACAGGACGAGTACGGGTTTCGGTTTCGTAGATCGTCTTGCTTACAGGCCGAGTCTTGGTCTCGGTGGTGTAAGTGGTCTTGGTCACTGGACGGGTACGGGTTTCGGTTTCGTAGATGGTCTTCGAAACTGGACGGGTACGGGTCTCGGTGTTCATGACGGTCTTCTTAACCGTACGAGTACGTTGCTCGTCGTTGTAGGTCACCTTGTTAACCGTACGGGTACGGGTTTCGGTGGTCATCGAGCACTTCTTGACGGTTCGATAACGGGTTTCGGTCGTGTAGTTGACCTTCTTAACCGTCTTGGATTGAACTTCGTCGCGATAAAGAGTCACGTTGTAGGTGTACTCTTCGGTGCTCATTTGGTTTTGGTAGGTCGTTACAGGAACTTCTTCGGTAACAACGTTTGGAACCCAAACCTTGCGGCAAACGGTACGAGTTGCAGGAGCTGCAGCAACTTGGCCGCCGCATCCGCAACCGTTGCTGCTAGCTGCAACAGCAGCACCGCCGCAACCACCGCAACCACCGCCGCATCCGCCGCAGCCCGAGCCGCTGCTAACAGCAGCGCCGCCGCAACCGGAGCTAACAGCCGATCCGCAACCACCGCTTACAGGAACTTCTTCCGTAATGGTTTGGTACGAACCCATATCACGGCAAACCGTGCTGGTCGTGGTTACAGGAACGCGTCGGCAAACGTTGCGAGTGCCAGTGCGTTGCTCGGTGTAAGGAACCTTGACGGTGTAGTTGACTACTTCGTCGGTGTAAAC
>JBJTAQ010000767.1:0-1895 GCA_046090945.1 Pirellula sp. | reverse complement strand
TGATGGGTGTTGGACGACCGATTGATTTGGTCGAGGGTGTAGCGCGAGGGGTGGATATGTTCGATTGCGTGATGCCCACTCGCAACGGCCGCAACGCGTTGGCTTTTACGGCCGACGGACCTTTGCGGATGCGTAACCAGTGCCATGCACAGGACGAATCACCGATTGAGGCGGATTGTCCCTGCCTTGCATGCAAGCACAGTCGGGCTTATATCCGACATTTATTCCAAGCCGACGAGATGCTTGGGCCGACTCTGCTTTCGATCCACAATTTGACGTTTTATCAGCGGCTCATGCAGCGTGCTCGCGAAGCGATCGAGCGGGGGTTATATGCTGATTTTTTGGCAGAGCAGCGTCACCGGCTCTCAGGGGGACAAACCGATTAGCATTGGATCGGCACCGATGCTGGGGTATCGGCGAGCGAAAACTGGACACAGATATTTAGTAGAATATTGAAAATCGACTAGCAACTTCAAAGCGACGACTTCGAGTTTGAGAAAGATTAGATTGGGAATCAGGGTATGTCCAAGCGAGTATTGATCATTGGAAACGGAATTATCGGTCTTTCGTCGGCGCTGTCTGCGCTGCGGCGGGGATTGGAAGTGACGGTTTTGGATCGCAATGCTGAGCACATTGAGAATTGCTCTTTTGGAAATTCGGGGATGATCGTCCCGAGCCATTTTGCACCTCTTGCGCAACCTGGGGTGATCTCGCAGGGGTTGCGGTGGATGAGGGATCCGGAGAGTCCGTTTTATGTCCGTCCCCGTTTGAGTTGGGATTTGATGAAATGGGGGATGCGGTTCTACATGTCGACGAATCCCGACCAAGTCACTGCGGGGAGTCGCTTGCTCAAGGACCTCCATTTAGCCTCGCGCGATTTGTATTGCCAGTGGCAAGACCAGGGGATCGATTGTTCGCTTGCGACGCGCGGACTGCTGATGCTCTGCAACACCGAGCATGGATTGCACGAGGAAGCCGAGCTGGCGGAAAAAGCTCGAGAATTGGGTATCCCTGCATCGGTCTTGGATCCGCAGGAAACAGCAGCTTTGGATCCCAACGTCACGATGAAGGTTCGAGGGAGTGTTTACTATCCCAAGGATTGTCATCTGAATCCAGCTCAGCTCATCCGGTCTTTGAGAGACAAGATCGGTTCGCTCGGTGGTAAGTTCATGTATGGCAAACACGTGCTCGGATGGTCGGAGCGTTCAGGTACGATTCGAGCGGTGCGGACAACCAGCGGTGAGTATGATGCCGACGAGTTTGTGCTCAGCACTGGCGTGTGGTCGGATGAAATGTCCAAGCCGCTTGGACTAAAAATTCCGATGCAGCCGGGCAAGGGCTATTCGATGACGCTCAAAGATCCGGTTGAATTGCCCAAGGTGTGTTCGATATTGGTTGAGTCCAAGGTAGCCGTTACACCGATTGGATCGTCGTTGCGATTTGGTGGAACGATGCAGCTAGGGGAGCTCAACGAGTCGATCGATCCAAGGCGGCTGACGGGAATCCTGAAGAGTATTCCGCAGTACATGCCTAATTTCAAGCCGTCGCATTTCGAAGGAATTCAGCCCTGGGTGGGTCTGCGTCCTGTATCACCTGACGGATTGCCCTACATCGGCCGCAGCCGGGGGATAAGCAATTTGGTGGTGGCCACTGGGCACGCGATGATGGGAGTGAGTTTGGGTCCCATCACAGGTGAGCTTGTCGGTCAGATTCTATCCGATGAGCCGACGAGTATCGATCTGCAGCTGGCGTCGGTAGATCGCTTTAGGGATTCCTAGAGAATGAAAGTACTGGTCACAGGATCGAGTGGTTTGATAGGCTCGACGGCCGTTCGGCATTGGGACTCCCTTGGAGCCGATGTGATCGGTGTCGACAATGACATGCGTCAAGTCTTT
>JBJTAQ010000766.1:0-5407 GCA_046090945.1 Pirellula sp. | reverse complement strand
TCAGTGTGCTGCGGAAATCCCCAAAGAAAAAGTAAACGACCAGCGAAACCAGGATAAAAGCTTCGAACAACGTATGAAGCACCTTTTCGATCGATGCGTCTAAGAACTGGGATACGTCGTAGGTTACGGCATAGTCCATCCCTGGTGGAAATGTCTTTTGTTTGATCTCCTCGACCGTCGCCTTAACCTTTTTGATCACTTCTGCAGCGTTGGATCCTGGGCTTTGCTTCATCACGATGGCAGCCGAAGGGAGTCCATCGATGTCGGAGTAAAGGTCGTAGAACGAGGATCCCAAGCGAACCGAGGCGATATCCTTGAGCTTGATCAATTCACCTTTACGAGTGGCTCGGACAATGATGTTGTCATATTCTTCTTCCGTTTGGTATCGTCCGACCCAGGTTAGAACATATTCTAGAGTTTGCGAAGTACTCCCGGTCGCCTGGCCAAGTCTTCCTGGAGAGCCGATCATGCTTTGATCGGCGATGGCTTTCATGACCTCTTCGGCACTGATGTTGTAGGCACGCATGCGGTCGATATCCAGTTCGACACGCATGGCATAGGCGCGATTTCCTAGAATAACGGCCTGTCCTACACCCGGGATCCGCTTGATTTCGTTGAGGATATTGACTGTCGCATAGTTGTACAGAAAGTTCTGATCCACCCCTGGGTCGGTGCTGTATACATTGATGTACATCAGCATGCTCGTCATATTTTGCATGACGATCACGCCTTCTCTCTGCACGATATCCGGCAGATTGTTCTTCACCATCTGCGCTCGGTTGTTGACGTTCATGACCGCTACGTCAGGGTCGGTGCCTGGTTCAAAAATAACCTGGATGGTTCCCTCCCCTGCGCTGGTGGCATCTCCAATCATGTAACGCATGTTGGGGACGCCATTGATCGCTTGTTCAAGCAGCACCAAGGTGGAGTCGACAAGGATTTTTGCGCTAGCACCCGGATAGGATACCGACACTCGCACGCTCGGCGGGGCAACCGAAGGGAACTGAGAGATCGGTAGGATATTGATCGCCAAGCCGCCCATGAACAAAATCAGGAGCGAGATGACGATTGCCAAAGCTGGCCGATGGAGGAATTTTGAAAACATAGGATCGAACCGATGGATGGACTAGAGCTTACTGGGCATGGTACTTCAGATGTGCCAGCACCTCTTCAGGAGCTTGAAACTCATAATCCACTTGGTCCCCATCGCGGACTTGAAGGATCCCTTCAAGAACGATTTTGTCGCCTGCTTGGAGCCCTTCGTCAATCACGAAGATGTCGTCTTGCTCATGCTGGATGTGGATCTCTCGCTGATGCGCAACCCCTTGTTCATCCACCACGAAAACGTATTTCTTAGCTAGGATTTCGTACGTTGCTCGCTGGGGGATCACCAGCGCTCCGGCGTCATGGTGATGGATTAAAATCGTGCCGGTTTGACCATGCCTAAGCAGACCATTAGGGTTAGGGAAATCAGCTCGGAAGCTGATGTTGCCCGTCTCGTTGTCGAAATCAGCCTCGATGGCTCCAATTTTTCCTTCTTGGTCGAAAAGCCTGTGGTTGGCCAACCGCAGTTGGATTTCATAGCTCGAAAGCTTCGGATCGGTTCGCATCGATTCTTGGAATTCAAGATATCGCGCCTCGGGTACATTGAAATAAACCCATATGATGCTGTTGTCCGAAAGCGTTGTGAGCACAGCCCCTTCCTCGATCAGGCTTCCCTCCTGTTCACGCAATCGATCGACGATGCCGTCAAACGGTGCGGTGATTTTCGCAAACCCCATTTCCGCTTGGGCAAGATTGACTTTTGCATTCGCTTTGGCGAGCCTAGCTTCAGCGATTTTAAGTTCCTGCGGAGAGACGATGTTCTTGTCTGTGAGCCGCTTGGTGTTCTCAAATTCGACTTGTGCAAGCTGCGCTTCGGCGATGTCTGCATCAAGCCTAGCCGCATAGAGCGTCGGAAGGATCTGGAACAAAGGATCGCCCTTCTTGACCATCTGGCCTTCGTTGATATTGATATCTTTTAGGTAACCTCCTTCAAGAGCGCAGATCTCGATGTGCCGCCTCGAATGGATCCGAGCCACATACTGCTGCGTGAGGGTTACATCCTGAACGACTGGACTCGTTACGAAAATCTTGTGCTTGGCATGGTGGCCACCTGCATGCTCGCCACCCGATGCGTGCTCGGCTGTTGCATGGCCACTTGTATGGCCACTGGTATGGCCCGATTGTTGGTGGGCTCCATCTGTGTGGGATTCGAAGGATCCTAGTGGCATCCCTATGTATTGACTTGCCATCTGCTTCCATTGGTCGAACGTCGAATACATGGTCGAGGCAACCGTGAAAAGTGTCGCCAAAACTAAAATCTTTTTCATCGTGAAGAAGGCCTTCTTGTTTTTGACAGGCTCGGTACTCATCGAGATTACAATTCCTTTAAGCTTGGGACTTTTGGGTTTCAACCCCACCGGTCCCTAGGACTGCAAGCAGCCAAGGAGGGAACTGCTAGCAACATGTGTGCCAAGTGGTTCGAAGTCTGGATCTTAGCTAGGACCAGCGGTGGGTTCTCGTTAGAAACCCGAAAGGTGGCTTTTTCGGATGGTTCTCGATGCGAATCCTTTTGCAGAGGTTCTGCAAATATTTGCGTAGGAGACTAAAATCACGGTTTTGCATCGAACGAATGCGAGCCGTTTGGTTCGGTTTTTCGGATTTGGTTTTATTGGCGCAAAAATTGCCCTTGGGAGCTATTGGACGTAACCTCGATGAGAGGTTGCGGCTCGACCGGCGGGCTAGGTGATCGAGTTATCGATGTTTCAAAGTTCAACTGAGGAAACCAACCGCAGGTATCGAATGGCCATGTTCGGCTTGGTGCTTCTTAGCGCCGCAGCCATGGTCACGACGATTTGGATGATGATCGACTTCTTGAAAGAGCAGTCGATCGTCGACGAGCTGACCAAGAGTTTACCCCGCGAGGCGTTGGGTGAGGCGGAGTCATTGGCTCTGGAGTTGAGATGGCAATTTCGACTTGCAGTTTTGATTTTTCTCAACCTGATCGTCACTGGGATTGCGGTCCTGCTGCTGTGGCGTGCCTATCATGCTTCTCAAGCATCCCTTCGAGATGTCAAAGCGCTTGCGACGGACATTCTCAGCAGCATGGACACAGCAGTGATCACGACCGATCTGGACGGGCGAATCACAAGTATCAACAAGTATGGCTGCGATCTTTTGGACTTCTCTGCAGAACGGCTCGGAGAGCCGCTCAAGGACTTGGATCGACTTCCGCTGGAGAAATTTCGAGGCGATTGGGTCAAGAATGGACCTGCGATTTTGGCCCGCGAGTTTCAGATCAACCCCGGGGGAAATCGAAAGATACTTCTGGCGTCGTGTCAGTCGTTGAAAGATCGCGACGGTTCGGTCATGGGTAACCTGCTCCAGATTAGAGACATCACGATGAGCACACTGATGGAAGAGCAGATGCGAAGGATGGAACGCTATAGTGGGCTCGGCTCCTTGCTAGGAGGCTTGCACCACGAAATTCGAAATCCGCTCGCTGCCCTGTCGCTCCATGTGCAATTGCTCGAGGAGCGGTTAGAACTCGATGGTACGTCAGAGCAAAGCCGTAGCATGCTTGGGATCATCCGTACGGAGTTGACTCGAATCGGGGGAGTGCTCGAAGCTTTCAAGGATTTTGCTTCGGTGAGCCATTTGGATTTGACTCAGGTTGATCTTAACGATTTGGTGTCGCGTCAGGTGGGATTGGTAACACCCCAAGCCAACAGCCGGGGTATAGAGATGGAATACAAGCCCTGTGTGAGACCCTGTATCGTCAGCGCCGACCGAGGTCGACTCGAACAAGTCCTCTTGAATTTGATGGTCAATGCCATGGACGCAATGCCGCAGGGAGGCACTCTCCGTGTTGCGGTGGCTCAAGACGAAACGACAGCGAAGATCGAGGTTAGCGATACCGGTTGCGGGATCCCCGAAAACCTTCGGGACAAAATCCTCGATCCCTACTTCACCACCAAGAACTCTGGCACCGGATTGGGGCTAGCCATCTGTGACAAGATTATCCGACAGCATCTAGGGACGCTTGATTTTCGATCGTCTCCTCAAGGAACAACATTTCAGATCACTCTACCGAACGTAAATCCAGCCTAGAACATGCCTGAAAAACTCCCATTTAGCGTCTTGGTCGTCGATGACGAACCGAACATTCGATCAGGGCTAGCCATGGGACTAGCAAACGAGGTTGATTTCGTGGATACAGCAGCTTCGGTTCAGGAAGCCCTTGAGAAATTTGATGCAGGTAATTTCCAATTGGTTATTACCGATGTTCGTATGCCTGGGGAGCGAAATGGCTTGGATCTTGTTTCGCTGGTTCAGCAGCGCAAGCCGGAGACGACTTCGATTGTCATCACCGCTCATGGTACAGTCGAGAGTGCGGTCGAGGCGATGAAGCGAGGTGCGTTCGATTTCATCACCAAGCCTGTGGATCTGAATCTCATACGCCAACAGGTGGGAAAAGCTGCCGAGCATCATCGATTGCGAAACGAGAACCTCGAGCTTCGAAGCAGGCTCGCGGCAGCCGGAGAGATTTCTGGGATCATCGGTAATTGCGGTGCTCTGCAGGAAGTGCTGGAACAGATTCGACAAGTGGCGCCCACAGACGCGACGGTTTTGATTCAAGGCGAGAGTGGGACAGGTAAAGAATTAATGGCACGAGCCGTTCACGACTTGAGCAGCCGCGCCCGAGGACCATTTGTCGCGATGAACCTCGGTGCGCTCCCTGAATCCTTACTCGAAAGCGAACTCTTTGGGCATGAAAAAGGTTCGTTCACCGGAGCCTCAAGGCAAAAGCCAGGTTGTTTTGAACAAGCCTTCGGCGGGACCCTGTTCCTCGATGAGATCACCGAGATACCCACAAAGAGTCAGGTCGATCTGCTGCGTGTACTCGAAACCGGTTTCTTCACCCGTGTCGGAGGCGAGCAGATACTCCGGTCCGACGCCAGGATCATCTCGGCAACGAATCGGAACATCCAGGAACTCGTTGAAGAAGGCACCTTTCGTGAAGATCTGTATTACCGATTGAACATCATTCCGATCCACGTTCCACCTCTTCGAAGTCGCCGTGAGGATATTCCTCTTCTGATCAAACACTTCTTAGACCATTTCTGTTTAAGGCACCATCGAGCGCCCAAGGTTCTCGACTCGGCAGCGATGAAAGTGCTCACCGAAAACGCTTGGCCCGGGAATATTCGGCAACTTCGCAACCTGATCGAACGCTTGGTGATCACCAGTGCAAGTGACGAGATTCAGATCAAGGATCTGCCGGCCGAATTGACCAAGTCGTCCAAGGAGGATTCGCCCCTGAAGGGAACGCTTGTCGAGATCGCCGAGGCGGCAGAAAAGGTAG
>JBJTAQ010000765.1:0-2288 GCA_046090945.1 Pirellula sp. | reverse complement strand
TCTCAGCCAACTGACCGGGACTTCGCGAGGCCCATCATTAATAAGCTTGCTGACAGCTTCTTGTTTCATATCGAGGCTCACCAGAACCCGCAAGGTTTTGGTGCCGACATAGCTTTCCGGATTGTACTGATAAATTTCGTCGGTATGCCAAAATCCCTTGCCTTCGAAGGCTTTGTTGAGCACATGCTCTGGGTCGTTGAGTTTGAAGGCCCAGGTACCGCCAGCGTTCCAGGGGTGACCTGCGAACTCTCCACCAACGATAGCCCGGCAATCAGGATGTCGGCCGAAGTTATCGCTGGCAGCATGAAAACCTGCGAGCCCCTTCCCATTCATAATGAAGTCTAGGAAAGCGGTTTGCTGAGCAGGGGTTTGAAACTGCATATGGGTTGTATTGTTGAGCAGGATCAAATCGTACTTGGCCAAATTCTCTGGAGTGAACACGTCGTAGGTGTCTGCCAAGTCGACGGTGAAGGCCTTGGTCTTCTTAGCCATCGTTTCGACGGCGTAGTTACCGTAAGGAATCGAACCATGGATGAAGCCTTCGCAGCGGTAGAACAGCAAGACCCTTCGCTCTTTTTTGGGTGCTGCGGTCGCTTGGCCCGGCACCGCATTCTCGATCGCGGATTTCTGAGCGTCGGTCAGGGGCCTAAAGCTCTCGGCCTTTTTCTTTTGCCACGGATCGGCATCTTGTGCAACGACTGGTGCGGACGCCATGCAAACGGCTAGCGTAAATTGGGTGAACCATTTCATACAGAGGAACTCCGAGGGTTGGTAGCGATGAATCTAAGAATTACGGCTGCGGGGCGTTGCTGTTGGGTGTGGATGAAGGTGCGGTTTGTTGGGGCAAAAGAACTTTTTGACTTCCCTTGGGCAACCCTAACATCGCATCGTTTGGATTTGTAGCAAAAGGTTCTGCCAATTGGACACCTGCGATCAGTGCAAGCAACAGAGTCGCTACGAAGTAGATCGCGTAGTGCATGAAGGACTGTCCGACCTCCAGTTCGCAAGCCCCAATCGAGACGGCGACTCCGAGACCAAACATGATGGCTACCAAAATCGCCATCTGTAGCGTGTCGACTTGGGCAAGTACTCGATTGCCAAAGTAATAGGCTACGAGCCAATAGACGGCCCAAGTCAGCGCGAACACTGCGGCGCAGATTCCCAGTCGCACCAATCGCTCTTTTCCGATGTACCCCCCAAGTTCATCGTCTTTGAAAAAGGTGTAGCCGATGGAGCAAAGGGGATAAGCAAGTGCGATGGCGCCCAGGGCAAGCGCCCAGGTCGGTGGCGTTGCTCCCGATAGCCTTGCCCAAAGGGCCGCGATGATCGAAACGGCAGCCACGCATATTGCGACAACAATCTGGAATCCATTCGGCGTAAACTCGACCCGTTTGATCGGTTTGAGAACCGGTTTTCCAGCCGCATCCTTGGGGCCAAAGTTCTCCGGCGCATGAATGACCACTTCCTGGGACTTGTCCGGCACCGTGATCGTCTGCTTGCACTTGGGACAAGGCCCCTGCTTTCCTGCATATTTGTCGCTGACAGTGAACCTGGAAAGGCAGCCTGGGCAAGTGACGGGGATTGGCATATCGAAGTAGGATGCTTAGAACTGTTGTCTGTAATTTCGAGTCCGAATTATAACCGATCTTGGCAATCGACACTGGCCCCCTTATGTCCGAAATCGATCTTGGAAAACCTTCGTTCAACCTCGTTCTATTCCAGCCTGAAATCCCCCAAAACACTGGCAATATTGGGCGTTCGTGCGTAGCTTTGAATGCAAAACTTTGGATTGTTCGCCCAATGGGATTTCGCTTGGACGAGAAACTTGTCCAACGAGCCGGACTGGATTACTGGCAGTTTCTAGATATCCAAATCGTCGACACTTGGTCGCAGATGCTTGGACTCATGGACCTGAGGAGAGCTTGGTTCTTTACCAAATTCGCGCAGCAATTGCACACGGAGGTAAGTTACCAGACCGGGGACTGGTTAGTTTTCGGGAGCGAGTCCAACGGGTTGCCTCCGAGTGTTCGTGCGGAGCACATCGAGCGATGCGTCCGACTTCCGATGACCGGACCGGTCCGGAGCCTGAATCTGTCGGTATCTGCGGGGATCGGGCTTTACGAAGCCTATCGTCAGTGCTCGACGAGTCGGTCGTGAAGCCTGAGCTTCCCAGGTAAATCTATCTGGCAAAAAAATGAAGGGCAAAAAAATATTAGAACCCTAATCTACCGACTCTATCCTATTGGGGGGGGGGGGGGGGGGGGGGGGGGGGGGGGGGGGGGGGGGGG
>JBJTAQ010000764.1:0-3112 GCA_046090945.1 Pirellula sp. | reverse complement strand
ATTTGCGGATTGGTCGACGGGATCATTATGGTGCTTCGTATCCGCCGTGGGGTGGTGCTATCTGCTCACAAGGCCAAGAGTCGATTGAGCATGGTTAACGGAAACCTTATCGGTGTCATCGTCAATGGAATGGATGAGAATCTGTACTACAACGAGTATGGGACTTATTATCGTGGTGCCTACTACCACGGATACTCGTACAAAAAGTACTACGACAAGAAATATTCGGATTACTCAGATCGAGTGCGATCTGAGGACCGCGCTGTACGTTGATCATAAACATACTCGGCAGTTGGTATGATTTTTCGCCCGCTCCGTAACGCAACAGCCCATGGATAAGAAAATTCCGATAGCCCTATTAGCGATCGGCACTGGCTTGATGTTTCCGTCGGTGCAGTGTGGTTTCGAGGAGATCACTTCGGCTCATCTGTGGTTCGAATTATTTCTGTGGGGCCTAGGGATCGTCGGGCTCGTGGCGACAGGAATTTCTAAACGCCAATCTTTTGGTTTTTCCGGTAGATATGCCCAACCTGGGTATGTCCTTATCACGGTTTTGGCTCTAGCGCTGGTGTCACTGGTCTTAGCCAACTATACCGGCAATCCCGCTTGGGGACTTCGAGCAAGTAGCATATGCCTCTGCGTTCTGTCGAGTTTGCTCCTTGGCTTGTCGGCCAATCGATTAGGTCATTTGGCTTTCTTCTGTCTGCTGGTACCCAATGCGTTATGGACATTTGCATACGAAATCCATTGGGTTGGACAAAGGCTATCGACCGTTTTAGCGGGTTCTATTCTGGATCTCGCAAAGGTTTTCTACTTCAGCAAAGGAAATGTGATCGGATTAGTCAGTGCCGACTTCCTAGAGAACCAGCAGTGTGCGGGATTGCGATTATTCGGTCCGGTTCTATCGTTAGTCGCACTCTACGGCGGTTTGAGAAACTATAGTGTGTTCCGGATGATATTCCTGCTCGCAGAGTCCCTGTTTTGGATTGTTGTTGGGAACGCACTTCGGATCGCTTATTGCATCTGGGCACAAGACAGCCAGCAGTCGGCGATCGAATTCAATTTCATAGGGATCGATTTGGTTTGTTTGGTCGGAATCCTGTTTCTAACATGGAGCGGCGATCAGTTTTACACCGCTTTAACCTATAAAGAAAAAGAATTGGAAAGAGATGATGCGGTTCAAGCCATTCTCGGTGAATCGGATGCCACTGGCATATCCTCAGGCCAATGGTCTGTTGGTTTGCGTGCAACGATTGGCATGTTGCTACTTGGAATTATCTTGATGGCAGCTTGGATGCTGTATCAAAGAAGGTTTGTCAGTCCGAGCCGGATGCGAAACGAAGTTGCCGAACAAGCCGTTTTGCAACTGAAATTGGACCCGACCTGCGATGGTTGGAACGTTCAGGAGATCGGAGCATCTCAAGAGACTTTCCGCCCAGTTTTTAGTCAATCGACGGCTTGGCCCCACCGTCAGTGGGAGTTGACTAATGAACAGTTTCAGCAGGGCAAGATGATCTTGAGGATCGACGGTGCCTGGGCACATCCTCCCCGGGTGGACTGGCTTTGGCATTGGTATGGGTGGAGCACCGATAGACCTCAAATCGATTCCCAATCTGTATCGAGTTGGGCGATGTCACGTTCGATCGTCGAGGAAGGATTTGTAACTAGTAAGCAGATCGGTTTAACGGGAGAGGAGGTGCAGAAATCTGCTTGTCTACAAGTTTCCTTGGTACGTGAAGGATTCAAGCGGATTGGCGATTCGGAGCGGACGATGCAGCGTGAGTTGTTTGCGAAACTAGTCGATAGGATATCCGAACGAGTGCGGGAAGAGCGGTCGAAGGGTTCGAGGGTCCCCGAGGCACCTTGATCATGTTAAGATTCCTCGCGGAACTACCAGTTCGAGCGATCGCATGGGTCTCGGATTCAATGGAAAGATCCATTCGACTCATCGGTCGAGCTTTTCAAATCGGGGACTTTGAAGACGGTGATCACAATCTTGGTATCGGCGGCTTGGTAAAAAAAGCTCTCCGAGGATTCTTTGTATCGCTGGCCCAACTTCTAATCTACCCCTTCGCAGGTTTCTTCTTTCGGGGGCATCGACTTCGCGCGTTTCTACTTAGCATTCCTTTTTTCACGGTCTTTTTCGGGATGCTTCTGGTCTGGGTCACCGTCAGTATGAACCGTGAACGGATCTTCAGCAGATACCTTGCTCGGGTTCAAAGCGCCTACAGCAAACAAGACGGTAAGCTTGGACGCCGGTATGCATTTCGTTGGATTGCAGACCAAGAGTATGCGAATTCAGAGAGAAAGTTTCTCTACTCACTCGTTGAGATGCAGGCAGGAAACACTGCGTTGGCAGAGGAGATCCTCGAATACCTTTCACCAGAGGATGATACAGGACTGGGGTTAGCCCACTATTGGAGAGCGGGCAAGTATGCCAATCGCATCGAATCGGAATCGTTGGATCAGGCGACTCGCAACGTTTATTTGAATCGCTTCCGGTGGCATCTCCAGCACGCTTCGGGAGTAAGTTCAGGGCAAATCCAGGTGCTCGAGGCGATGAGTGCTTTTTGGGATGGCAGAACACAGGATGCAGAGTCCAAGTATCGAGAGGTGTGGCAGCAGGATCCATTTCAGAGTTTGGGTTTTGCAGCATTGCTCAAAAGCATGGGGGAAGAGCAAAAACGCCAAGAGGTTCTCAAAAACGGGATCGAGCGATTGACGACTCTCTTGCGTTCCGATCCTTGGAATAGAGTCGTTCGACTGCAACTGATGCTGTGTTATGAAGCCATAGGTGACTGGAGCAGAGCGGAGTTAGTCACCATGGAGGGCTATCAAATTCATAAAGATCCAGAGTCCTCCCTAGCTTACCGTGATTTTCTGGACCGGCGAGCCAACGCCGCCTTGAAAGAACCTGTGTCCTATCGCGAATTGGCTTACTGCTTGGTGCGAGTGCTCAGGACCCAAGGGGCTACGCCGCGTGGACTGCGACTTGCTTCGCAAAGCTTGATCAGGTCCGAAGAGGGTTTATCGCAACTCCAACGCGAGTTAAATCAATGGTTGGTTGAAGGATTAGATTTGCCGATTGTTCACATGTGTTTAGCAATATGCA
>JBJTAQ010000763.1:0-8523 GCA_046090945.1 Pirellula sp. | reverse complement strand
TTCGAGGAAATCGATAACGCAGCTCGATTCAGTTGGTCAACGAGGAACCCATAACCGATCGAAAATCGGTCACTTTGAACATTTTGCGCGCGAAGTTTTTTGATTGCTGATTTTGGGGCAGTTCAGGTAACTCAGCAGAGTTACCTGCTGGCCAAGTTATCGAGAATCGCTTTGATCGAGATTTCGCGCATGGCTTTTTCAAGTCAGCTTGAAGATCATGCAAGATCAACTCGATTGATACGGTTCTCAATCAATGTCAGTTTTTCAATGATCACATCGAAGTCCGGTGGCTCAACCAAGTACATGTCGCGCATCGCTTGATAATCTCTTCGTAAAGCTGATTTTCGCGATTCCGATGGGACCAATCGAAATGATCCTCGTTTGGCCTGGTTGTAGTTGGCCCATGAACTACCAAAAAAATGACTCTTCCATTCCACGACTCGATCCCGTAGTGAGTCGTTGCCCTGGGCCTCCCTTGCTTTCGGATGATCTGCTAGCGCAGCGGTGTCGGCGTAATGTCGAGAAAAACGATCTGGAGTCGCTTTGTTGGCCGGGCGATGGTACTCAGCATGCAGAATCGTCGCTTTCTCCCAGAAGGTTCTGCCAAGCTCCAAAGCAACGACATCGCATCCCCAATCTTCAAAGGCATTCGGTAGTTCATCGGCAATCCAAGGTCGTATTGGATGGTGACCCGTGGGTTGCTGGTCAGTGAGGGATCCGAATTCAAGTTTCACATAACGTTTGATGTAATCGAACCCAAACGGCTGAGTCGAAGGATAATGGAATAGGATTACGGGGGACTGGGTTGCAGGATCGATGATATATTCAAACCGTGTTGCGACAGCCGATCCGATAGACTCCGTCGCGACGGTTTCAAGGTACGGAAGAATTTGCGCCTCGACGGCGGTACAGCAAGCTTGCTCAGCCTTATTCATCCACTTGTTAGCTTGATTGCGAGTCGTTCCGGCATCCGGAAGCCCTAGGAATTCAGGCGATAGCGATAGGTCTATGTCTTCCGAGAATCGATCAATCACTCCAAATACCTTTGATAGCGACGTGCCTCCTTTAAAAACTAGGCTATCGGAAAACTTCGATTCAAATAGAAGTCCGAGCAACCAGCAGACCCAAAAGTCTTTCTCAAGAATCACAGGCGATAGGTTTCGACGAATCGCTGCTTGGATGAAGTAAATCCGTCGCTCCTGAAGAGGCAATCCTAGAAAATCGACTTTCAATCGTTTACCTCAGCAATCTCTAGGAGTATTGGTCGAATCCAAGCCGGGGCAAACCCTAAATCATCCAATAGCGTTCGACGTTTCTCTAGAGGTAAGGTTCGCTTAAGATGATCAACCCTTTGCTGGGTCACATGCTCACGGCCCAGTGCCTTAAAGGCCTGGATCACAAGTCCAATGAGTCGCCCTGCGGTGGCCATATTCTTGGGCGTTGTTTTACGCAGTTGAATCGTCATTGTTCCGATCCGAACAGTACGACTTGTTCCATCGGTCAGAAAGACAGCTTTTGCTGGTACTTGGTCAGACAAACCCAAAGTGTTTGCGGCTTGAACTCCCGATGGCTGCAAGCGAGTCTTGTCTCTACCTGCCAATACTTTGGCAATCGTTTCCGCAGACGGCATCAGTAATCCCAGAACTGGGTGCTCTTTGGGGTAATCGTAAACGCCCCTGGTGAGTCGCCGAATAGCTCCCGCACGCCAAAGGCGATGAAGCGCCAGATCCACAGCTTGGCGACTACCAATAGCATAAAAATCCGCCGGTACAAAAACGCACCCTCGTCCACGCCCCTTAAGGTTCGCAAGTATACGTGCATCAATCGCTTGTGGAGATTTCTTACCCGCCATGTTGTAAGAAATACTATGCGGTTTTTCTTACGGAATCAAGGAGGAATCCCTTCTGCACAAGAAGCTAGCACAGGTTCACTGCTGGACTACAAGAGCCAGGCAAGATGATCTCACTGGAAAAAATCCGATTCAGGTAGGCGATTGGATGAAAAAACCAGCCGTAAAGCGTTTCTGAGTAGAGACTTGTGTCATCGGCCCCGAAGACTCAGGCGGGTTGCGATGAATTGTTTGAACGGCGTTTTCGTGCTCAAACCCAATAAAAACATTTACTTAGCCCTCATGCGAGGACTTGTCATGAAAAAAAATCGGGGTGATAGGATTCGAACCTACGACCCTCTGGTCCCAAACCAGATGCGCTAGCCAGACTGCGCTACACCCCGCACTGAATTACTTTTACCCGATATCCTGCCCCAATGCTAGGCCAACTCAGGCTCCTACAAAGACCCGAAATCATTCCCAATGGTTCGTGAAAAAACAGCGTCTTTGCTGAACAACCGCCATTTTTTTAAGATCCAACGCTTTTTGGACATTCCACCCATCAAAAACGACCCAAAGCCGAATTCGCCGGTTTTGCTAGAATGCCAGTAAAATCCCAGTTACCTCCTGCGGATGATCATTATTTTTTACTTTCCAAACCCACGACCTCGCCCCCCTCATGGTCACCTCCTGCATTCGAAAAACTACGATCCTCCTGGTTTGGTCCCTCCTGGCCCTGTTGGCTCATGCGGCTGTGCCAGAACGCCAGCCTGAGGCTGAGCCCGCCAGAAAAATCGAATTCAATCGGGATATTCGGCCCATCCTCTCGGACGCCTGCTTTGCCTGCCACGGACCAGATCCACACGCCAGACAAGCCGACCTGCGACTCGATGTGCGTGAACAAGCGATCGCGCAAGGGGCCCTGACCCCTGAAAACCCCGACGCAAGCTCCATCATCGAGCGGATCCTCTCCAACGATCCCGATCAGGTGATGCCCCCGCCGAAAACCGGTAAGTCGATCTCTGAATCCCAACGCGAAACCCTCAAGGAATGGATCCGGCAAGGTGCCCATTACCAACCCCACTGGGCGTTTGTCCCTGTCGATAAACAAATCACTGCTCCGGAGATTGCCGCAGAAAATCTCACACAAATCCCCTCGCTCAAAACCGACGCCGACTCGATCCTGCAAACTTGGAACCAACGACCAATCGATCGTTTCGTTCTCGATAAAATGATCGCTCAAGGCCTCGCACCCGCTCCCGAAACCGACCCGCTCTCCTGGCTTAGGCGTGTCTGTTTGGACCTAACCGGTCTGCCCCCCTCGATCGCGATGGTCGAGTCGATCCGAGCCGACTCGTCGGAATCCAATCGCGCGACGATCGTCGACCAACTCCTCGACTCCAAAGCTTATGGCGAACGGATGGCGAACCTGTGGCTCGATGTCGCGCGATACGCGGACACCTTCGGCTACCAATCCGATGTCAATATGGATGTTTGGCCCTGGCGCGATTGGGTTATCGATGCTTTCTCAAAAAACCTACCCTATGACCAATTCATCACTTGGCAACTTGCGGGCGACCTGCTCCCGAACGCCACCCAAGAACAAAAACTTGCGACCACCTTCAACCGACTTCACCGTCAAACAAACGAAGGAGGGAGTATCGAAGAGGAGTTCCGCCAAGTCTACATCGCCGATCGTACCGTTACGGCCGGTACCGCATTCCTAGGACTGACGCTCGAATGCTCGCGATGCCACGACCACAAATACGACCCCATAGGCCAACAGGACTTTTACTCGCTAGCCGCCTATTTCGCAGACATCGATGAACATGGCCTCTACTCGCATTTCACCCGCGCTACTCCAACCCCGGCTCTGAATCTGTACTCTCCCGAGCAAGCTGCCGAGCACCGCAAACTCCTCTCCGAAATCCAAGCCCTCGAATACTCCTTGGCCGATTGGATCTCGCAGCATCCTAAGGAAACACCAGCACCCGATACGAATCCACCCAAAGCGACTTGGGAGTTTCCTCTCGAGGGCTCTCTGCCGGGCATCGCAGGCAATGCGACCAAGTTCAATGGAGACGACGCGGTCGCTTTTCCATTAAATTCACCCCATCCAACCGAAAAGGATAAAACGCTTCATACTCAACTCGGTCGCGAAACTCCATTCAGTTTTTCACTCTGGGTCAAACCCGATCACCATGCCCCACGGGTCGTGGTCGCTCACCAATCGGTGGCGGCCGAAGACGCCGCGTTTCGCGGCCTTCAGTTGGTGCTCGAGCAAGGTAGACCGCAATTCTCGCTGATCCATTTCTGGCCAGGGGACGCGATTCGAGTCGAATCGACCGAGACGATCCCCACACAGACGTGGACCCATCTTGCGGTCTGCTACGACGGATCAAGCCGAGCCTCCGGGATTCGAATCTATATCAATGGCCTTGCGACCAAGCTCGAAACCATCCGCGATCAACTGACTCGGGACTTCCGCTACCGAAGCCAATGGGGGGACTCCAATGCAGGCACGGTTCAGTTCGCGCTAGGAGCTCGATTCCGTGATGTCGGTTTTCGCGATGGACTCATGGACGACCTGAAAGTCTTCGACCACGAACTGTCCTCCCGAGACATCGCGAACTTGTACATCGCTACTGCTGTGGAACTTGATCCTGCCAAACGAACTGCCCTGCTTGAGTCAGCACAAGCGTCCTGGGAACCTGTACTTTTGCGTGGCCATCCCGAGTACGATCGACGGATACAGCAGTTGACGGAAAAACGCAAACAAGAGAACGAACTTATTGCATCGATCCGTACAGTGATGACGATGGCACCGGCTCTGGTGCGCCGACCAACCCACGTCCTGCATCGGGGAGCTTATGACGCCCCAGGTGAAATCGTCGAGCCGCTCCCTTTGAGCCGCTTGACCGATCGCTGGACTCGCAAACCCAGTGACTCACCACCCACTCGATTGGAACTTGCACAGTGGTTGATCTCTGAGGACAACCCGCTGACGAGTCGTGTGGCGGTCAATCGCTGGTGGTCGGTGTTTTTCGGAAGAGGGATCGTCGCCTCCCTGGAGGATTTCGGCAGCCAGGGGGCCGTGCCGACCCATCCGGAACTTCTGGACTGGTTGGCCAGCGACTTTGTCGCAAGCGGCTGGGATTTAAAGCGATTTTGCAAGCAGATCGTTTTGTCAGCCACTTATCGTCAGTCCTCGGTGGCGCGCGACCCAAACTGGGAGGCTATCGACCCGGAAAACAAGTATCTCTTTCACGGTCCACGCCACCGACTCAGTGCCGAACAAGTCCGGGATGCGGCGTTAGTCATTTCAGGGTTGCTCGTACCCAAAGTCGGTGGACCAAGCGTGATGCCTTATCAACCCCCTGGTGTATGGGAGGAAGCTGGAACGGGTAAGTCCTATTCGCAGGCTCAAGGCGAGGGGCTCTATCGGCGCAGCATGTACACCTTCTGGCGTCGTACGGCACCTCCCCCCAGCATGCTCGCCTTCGATGCCACGAGCCGGGAGACTTGTACGGCCCGGCGCGAAACCACCACAACACCGCTCCAAGCGTTGGTCTTGCTCAACGACCCGCAGTACATCGAAGCCGCTCGCTCTGTGGCGCAACTGGTGATGCAATCAGGTAACGCGACCGACCTGGGGATGCGTCTAGAGCAACTCTCACTACGGATACTCAATCGGCCTCTGACGGCTGCCGAATCATCGATTGTGCATGATGCTTATCACGAGCAGCGAGAGTATTTTCGAGAACATCCAAAGGCCGCCGAGGAATACCTCCAGATCGGCGATTCAAAACCGGATGCGAAGATCGACACAACCGAGCTTGCAGCCACCAGCGTTGTCGCTGGAATGCTCATGTGTTTTGACGATTTCATCATGAAGCGGTAGGCAACACAGCTTATGAATCACCCGAAAGCTATTCCAAGTATTCGAACGATACGCGATTTTTATGCGTTCGAACAGCATGTGCAGACTTGCCGTGCACAGCGCGGATTGGGGATGATCCCGCAGTGGTACGAGATTCCTGTATTTTACTTCTCGAATCCCAACTCAGTGATCGGACACAGGGATACGGTGATCCCGCCTCGAGCCTCCAAGGAACTCGATTTCGAACTGGAGATCGCGCTGATGGTGGGCCGCGAAGCGATCGATTTACCGGCAGACGACTCGGCCTTGGAGTGTATCTGTGCGATGACCATTTACAACGATTGGTCTGCGAGGGATCTGCAGCGTCAAGAGATGGCCGTGGGGCTTGGGCCTGCCAAGGGCAAGGATTTCGCAAACGCTTTTGGACCTCGTTGGGTTCCAATTGAGGAAGTGATGGACACCTATCACCAAGGGCGATTCGATTTGCGGATGAGAGCCTTGATCAATGATAAAGAGGTCTCGAGTGGGAACGCCAACTCGATGTACTGGACTTGGCCACAGATCTTGGCTCATGCCAGCCGGGATACCAAGTTGATGCCAGGGGACGTGATCGGATCAGGAACGGTGGGGACCGGCTGCATCCTGGAGCTTACTCCCGAAAAAACCGGCGGCTGGTTGCAACCCGGAGATCGAGTCACTCTAATCGTGGATCGATTGGGCGAATTAGAGAACCAAGTGGGATTGCCAGCACCTTTGTCGACCAGGATATAAACGATGCCCCAGTATCTCAAGCGAGGTTCGATACCTGCCAAACGCCACACAGCGCATCGCACGAGTCCAGGCTATCTCGGTGAAGGAATTTACTACGAGGAAGTCATCTCGACCGAAGGTTTTCATCGAGCCTACAGCATCGCTTATCATCTGCGTCCACCGACGCGGGTGCTCAAGATCAACTCGATGCCATCGACCAGCGTGGAATTAGCAGCACCAGATGTCTTGCGGCATATCCATTTAAAGACGGCCAAGATCCCGCGGCGCATGGATGCAGTCCACGGACGGTTGGCTCTATTCGAGAACTCCGATCTGCGGATCTGTCGCTGCCGTCCTGCTCAGCAGCAGCGAGCGCTTTATCGCAACGCCGCTCAGGATGAGTTATGGTTCATCCGCTCGGGAACAGGTCGATTGCTGAGCATGTTTGGGTCGGTCGAATTTCGCGATCTGGATTACTTGGTGATCCCACGATGTACGACGGTTCAGATCGAGTTCGATGCGATCGAACTTGCCGACATGTTGATCGTCGAATCCAAAGGGACAATCGGTTTTCCCAGCAGGTACATCAATCCCGACGGACAATTCCGATTAGGGGCACCGTTTTGCGAACGGGATTTGCGGGGCCCGGAACTGACCGACCCTATCGACGCCGAGGGTGAATTCGTCCTCCATCTTCGAGACGGTGATCGATGGAGCGAGTATGTACTTGCCAACCATCCATTCGATGTTGTCGGTTGGGATGGGCTTGTCTATCCGTTTGCATTCAATGCGATGGATTTCGAACCGATTACTGGCATGGTGCACCAGCCACCGCCGATCCACCAAACCTTTCAGACCGATGGATACGTGGTTTGCACATTTGCTCCGCGGATGCTCGACACCCATCCTGAAGCGATCAAGGTCCCTTATGCACATAGCAATGTCGAATCCGACGAGTTGCTGTACTACGTCGCGGGAAATTTCGGAAGCCGACGGGGCGTCGAGCTCGATTCGATCACGCTGCACCCGCATGGCATCCCGCACGGGCCTCACCCAGGTACCATCGTCGCGAGCCGCGATGCAAAGCGTACCGACGAACTCGCAGTGATGATTGATACCTTTAGACCCTTGCATCGAACGCAAGCCTCGTTGGCTTTGGATGATCCGAGTTATCCATCGAGTTGGATCGGTTAGTAGGATGCTACTTTCAAGTCCATCCTCCAAGCTTTGAATTTTAAGACTCGGATATTATTCGCTAGATAGGAATGTTTATGCAAATCGAAATATCGAAAATCTCCATACCCGAGGCTTATCAGTGGATGGTTTCTCTCGTTGCCCCGCGACCGATCGCTTGGGTGACAACTCTTTCGCCAACCGGCGTGGTCAATTTGGCACCTTTTAGTTTTTTCAATACCTTTGGAGCCAACCCGCCGGTCGTCGTATTTTCCCCGACACTCAAGCGGGACTCGACCAAAAAGGATACGCTGATCAATATCGAGCATCATGGTGAATTTGTGATCCATGCTTCGACCGATCGCGACATCGATGCAATCAATGCTTCAAGCGCTTCGCTGGCTCCGGATGTCAGCGAGGTGCAAGTCGTAGGCAAGAAAACTCTACCGAGCGCGTTGGTCCAAGTCCCCCGCTTGGCCGATGCTCCATTTGCACTCGAATGCCGATTACGGCAAATCGTTCCAGTAGGCAATGGACCAATTTCTGCGAATCTGATCATCGGCGACGTGTTGATGATCCATATCGACCCGTCGATCCTGGATAAAAACGGCAAGGTAGATCCCAAACTCCTTCGGTCCGTCGCACGCCTCGGGGGTGAGCATTGGTGCCACAGCACCGATTTGTTCCAGATGGAAAGGCCCGGATAGGTAGTACGCACAGGCAACTGCACAGCAGTACTGCGCCCGACAACGGTGGACATGCGATGCAAAAGAAAAGACACCGACCTATGGGCCGGTGTCTTTTCTTTTGTTTGATTATCCAATCGAACCGGTGGACTATATCACCGTTTTGATTGTTTTGACGATCCGAGCCAAGATCTTGTACGGATCGG
>JBJTAQ010000762.1:0-4860 GCA_046090945.1 Pirellula sp. | reverse complement strand
CTGCGACGACCTCGATCGCCCGCCAGGAGTCGACGGCTTTGGCGCTAAGGATCGACTCTAGACTGCCAATGATGAAGAACATCAGGACCCATTTCCAAGCGATCCACTGTTTGAGGACTTCAAAATTCGGAAGCGTGACCTGATCGAATATCCCAAACATCTTCGAAGGCACAGGCACCAGGTACTTGTCCTCCAACGTGAAGGTATATCCAAAGAGTACGGCAACTAACAACACGATCAATTGAGGTGGTACAACCGAGATCGATCGCAGATTTTTCTTGATCGATGGCCAGAGAGCAAGCAAACCAAGGCTTAGCAATCCGATCGAAGCGATTGCCGGATTAGCTTCGAGTGCATAATTCGGAATTTCAGCCAGCAGTTCCAACGGTTCCTGCTTATGGCTCGAAGCTCCCAAAGCATTAGGGATCTGTTTGGCAATGATCATCACTCCGATGGCCGATAGCATCCCATGGATCGCTGATTTGGGAAAAAACTCGCTAAGAATCCCAGCCCGTAGCAGCCCCAAGAGAATTTGCAGAACCGCTGCTACCACGCCTACGGCCAAGGCGGCTCGGTAGGCTTCGATGTCCCCGGGACCGATACCATCGGCAAATCCGTTTCCACCAAAATCCTTGACGCATCCGAGCACGATCACGATCAATCCCGCTGCCGGCCCTTTGATCGTCAGCTCCGAATTGCTGATCAAGGTCGTTAGGATTCCGCCGATGACCGCAGTCACGATCCCGGCCATTGCTGGATAGCCACTGGCAAGCGAAATCGCTAAACAAAGGGGTAAAGCAACGATAAAAACCATCAGGCCCGAAACGAGGTCCTGTCGGAGATAACGTCTAAAACCGGCTGCGTTACCACGGGGAATGGTGATAGTCAAAGGAGCTTTCCTATGGATAATCTGTCCGATCCGACCGATCAGTCCGATCGATGATCCGTCCGATCTGTCCGATCGATAATCCGTTATAATCTACACGCGAATTCGGATTTCTCAGCTCCTAGGACGGACATATGAACAGTATTCATTATGCATCTGCATCGATCATTTTAATGTCAATTCTTTCGATGGTTTCGGAAAACCGAGTTGTCGCACAGCCATCCGATGGAACGCAAAAACCCGGTCAGGTATTCTGGATCGGTGGCTATGGGCCAGGGATTTACGCGAGCCGACTGGGGGCCGACGGCTCGATGGCGCCGCCGCGTTTGGTGGCAACCCAGGCGAGGCCTTCTTTTTTCGCCCTGCACCCTAAACTCGATGTCCTGTATGTCGTAACTGAAACAGCCATCAACGACAAGGAGCGAGCCGCATCGCTGGCAGCTTATCAATTCGATCGAGCCGCTTACCAAGCCGGTGGTTTGCCCGACTTGAAACTTCTTAATATCGAAAAAGTTCGAGGCAACGGACCTTGCCATGTCACCGTCGATCTTCAAGGACGCTTTGCCGTCGTGGCAAACTATGGAAGCGGATCGGTTTCCTTATTCCCGATCGCCGCGAACGGTTCTCTGGAAGCCGAAAGTTCGACGATCCAGCACCAGGGTTCCGGCCCGAACACCGCTCGCCAGAAAGGGCCTCATGCTCACTGCTCGATGGTCGATCCGACCAATCAGTGGGTCCTGGTCGCCGACCTCGGACTCGATCAAGTTCTGGTCTACAAGCTCGATGCTCCGAACAAGCAACTCTTGCCAAGCCCTCATCCATTCCTGAAGCTTGACGGCGGCGCAGGGCCCAGGCACATCGCATTCCATCCGGATGGCAAGTTCCTGTACGTGATCAACGAGATGGGAATGACGCTGACAAGTGCCTCTTGGGATGCCCAAGAGGGCAAGCTGACACAGATCTCAACCGTAAGGACCGTTCCGGAGGAGGAGATTCAAGCTAGTTGGTCGACGGCTGAGGTTCTGGTGCATCCATCAGGTCGTTTTGTTTATGGCAGCAATCGTGGACACGATACGATCGCTCTGTTTGCCATCAGCCCTCAGAACGGAGGTGCAACCCGTATCGAAAACTTCTCCACCTTGGGTAAGATACCCCGCAACTTCAGGATCGATCCTGCGGGACAATTCCTCTTGGCTGAGAACCAAGAGAGCAACACGATCCATTCGTTTACGATCGACCGAGGGACAGGTTTTCTAAAGCCGACCGGTCATTCGATATCGACCGAGAAGCCGGCTTGTATCAAGTTCATGACAACGCCGGCAGGGCCTTGAAATTCTTGCTCTGCGAGAAGAATTTGCAAGGATTTTCGAACACAATGCGTCGGATCAGTTCACGCGAATGACCGCGACGCTTGAGTTCCATGATCAGGTCGGGGATGGCGGTCGGTTTGCTCGGTCCCCAGTCTCCGGCCGAGTTGGCCATCAGGCGTTCTGGGCCAAAGCGTTCGATCATATCGGCGGCACGAGCCGGGGTGCATTTGGTCACAGGATAAAGAGTCATCCCGGCCCAGAATCCTTGATCGAGGACCTCTTGGATCGTGTGCTCTTCGACGTGATCGACCAAGACCTTCGAGCGATCGACTCTCGAGTCATGGACGAGCATGTCGACGATCATCTTGGTCCCTTGGAATTTATCTTCCAGGTGTGGGGTATGGATCAGGATCTGCTGGCCGTAACGGACGGCAAGATCGACATGTTCAAGAAAAATCGTCGACTCGTTTTTGGTGTTCTTGTTCAATCCGATTTCGCCGATCCCAAGCACGTTGCTAGCGTCGAGGAATTCCGGGATCATCGCGATGACTTCGCGCGACAAGGATACGTTTTCGGCTTCCTTGGCGTTGATGCACAGCCATGTGTAGTGCTGGATACCGAACTGTGCTGCTCGTTTGGGTTCGAACTCAGTCAGTTGGCGAAAGTAGTCG
Organism: Pirellula sp.; assembly: GCA_046090945.1. Classification (GTDB taxonomy): domain Bacteria; phylum Planctomycetota; class Planctomycetia; order Pirellulales; family Pirellulaceae; genus JBKCUI01. Next base: position 1,993 of record JBJTAQ010000762.1, on the reverse strand, counting down.
CGGAAACTATCGACGCTACCGCGGTCAAAACCTGCCCAGAAGGCAGGTTCGCTCATGGCGACGCAACCCATGCGAGCAAGAGTCTCGTAGTCGTCGGTCGTCCTAGAGACCATGTGGATGTGGGGATCAATGTAGTCCATAGTTCTTTCGCCAATCGGGATCGTAAGGGCGACTCATGAGCAGTTGCACACGTTTGGCTTTCTCGGGCTGATCGTCGAGCAAGATCTCGATACCCTGATGCAAAAGTTTGCTTTGCTGGAGTTGATCGACGGTGCCCTCGGCTCGATCGAGCCGATCGAGAGTGGCTGCCAGATCGAGGATCTTAGAACGGGCGACGAAGAACTCTTCGCTGAGAACCTTTTCAGCACTTCGCGCCGCCGGCTTCGGATCGTTGCTCATGATGGGGTCTTAGTATTCGTGGCTCGATGACTCAGTGGCTGCAGGTGGCTCTGCGAATTTTCGCTCGGCAACTTGCCGAATTCGACGCTCAGCGACCTCTTGAGTAAGCATCGCAATGACCTCGTCAAGGGGTTTGGTTCCGAGTTCTCCTGCGATTCGGTCCCGGAGTGCAATCGACCGGGTCTCGGCCTCTTTGGGCCCAACGACGGCCATGTACGGGATCAAATCGAGCTGGGCATCTCTAATTTTGGCTTGAACTTTGGCTCCACGCAAATCGGTTGTGACTCGGAATCCGGCTTCGGTGAAGCGTCGTTCGAGTTCAACCGCATAATCGTTGGTTTTTTCACTCAAGGGGCAGATGCGAATCTGTTCGGGGGCCAACCACATCGGGAAAGCGCCGGCGAAGTGTTCGATGAGCATCCCTACGAACCGTTCCATCGATCCGAAGGGAGCTCGGTGGATCATGACGGGCCTGTGGGATTTGTTATCTGCTCCGGTGTATTCGAGCTGGAACCTTTCGGGCAGGTTGTAATCGAGCTGAACGGTTCCCAACTGCCAATGACGGCCGATGCAGTCGCGGACCATAAAGTCGGCCTTCGGACCATAGAATGCAGCTTCGCCCTCTGCCGCGTTGAAATTCAACCCTGACTCTTCGAGGACCTTGCGCAGGGCCGCTTCGGCCTTCTGCCAGTTCTCTTCGCTACCGACATACTTGTCGCTCTTGGGATCGCGCAAGGAGAGTTGGACGCGATAATCTTGGAGCCCGACCGATTCGAGCACAAAGCGCGTCAGCTCGATCGTATTGCGAAACTCCTGTTCGACCTGATCGGCGGTGCAGAAGATGTGCGCATCGTCCTGGGTCAGACCCCGGACTCTGAGCATTCCGTTGAGTTCACCGGTCTGTTCGTAGCGATACACGGTACCGAACTCGAAGAGCCGAAGGGGTAGATCTCGGTAGGATCGAGGCTGGGCCTTGAAGATCTGCGCGTGGTGGGGACAGTTCATGGGTTTGACCAAGAAGCGTTCGTGATTCCGTTGCCAGTCGTTCAGTGCTTCGAGCTTAGCTTCTTTTCCTTCAGCCTTGCTGTAGCTCGAGGCATCAAATCCAAGGACCTCTGCGGCTTGCAAGAACATCGTCTCTTGCTTCGGACTAAAGTCCTCGTCTTCGCTCAGTCGCCGCGCCCAAGCGTCGACCAGCGCTCCGGCATCGTGCACAAACAAGGGTGGGAACTGACTATCTCGGTAGTAGGGGAAGTGACCACTGGTCTCGTAGAGCTCGACCCGACCAAGGTGTGGGCTGTAGACCGGTTCGTATCCACGCTTGAGCATCTCTCGACGCAGGAAGTCCTCGAGCAGGCTGCGAACGCGCGCACCTTTGGGCATCCACAAGCACATGCCTTGTCCAACATCCGGGGTGATCTGATATAGTCCGAGTTTCTTTCCCAATACTCGGTGGTCCCGTTTCTTGGCCTCCTCGAGTTGATCGAGGTGCGCTTGGAGATCCTTTTTATCAAACCAAGCAGTACCGTAGAGGCGCTGGAGTTGCGGCCCGGACATGTTACCCTTCCAGTGCGAGCCAGCGACACTCATGATC
>JBJTAQ010000761.1:0-10234 GCA_046090945.1 Pirellula sp. | reverse complement strand
CTTCGAAGGCCGCATCACCCAGATGCTAGACGAGGTGCCATTAGCAATCATCCAAGCCAGGGGGTCGTGGAGCAACTGCTCGATCGTTCGAGAGCGCTCGATGGAAGCAAACAACTGGTTTGCAAAGGAGATCGATGGCATGACCGATCACTCATTGGCCGGTTAGAGTTCGAGCTGAATCACTCATTTTCGAGCTCTGCCTTGGGCTCGGGAAGCATCCAACTCAGGACGAGTCCTAGGAGGGCGTAAGCACCTGCGACGGCGGCACCTGCCAAAGCGATCTTGGACGGATCAGGTGGCTTGGATGCCGAAAAAGTTAGAGTTAGGAATGCGGCAAGGGTCCCCAGGATCCGCCCGCCGATATTTGCGGCAAAGCTTTCGCCGGTACCTCGCAGGTGAAGCGGAAAAACCCTGGGAATGTAGTTCCCCCAGAAGCTAAACTGAGCCACGGTAAATAGACCTGCTAGGAAGATCCCCGCCTTGATCCAAATTAGCGAATCTTCCTGTTTGTACGAAGTACTGATCCAGTAAAACAACAGGGGCACGAAGATGGTCGCCGGGATTAAAAAGTATCGCAGGAGTGCTTGGCGACTGACGACGACCAGGGCTAAAAAGGCCAATATAACGCGACCGACCAAGCCACCCACTTCTTGGTAGATCGTGACTTTAGCAACCTCTTCGTCGCGGAAGTTACCTACGATCGCTTTTTTGCGTCCTTCCGGAAGCGGCTTGCCCGACTTGGCTTCGTCGGCCGTAATGACTACTTTGGCTTTGGCTTCTGAATCTTTGACGATCAGTGCGTGGCCGGAGAGGATCTGGGGCAATTGCTGGATGGCCCCGAACGCGATGCCATAGCTAGCCGCGAATAGTATGGTTGTAATGATTGTCGTTCGTGCTAGACCCGGTGAAAACAGTTCTGCAATGCTCGGACGCTTCAGAGCGCCAGAAAGCTTCTTCTCACGCCACTTGGGAGACTCGGGCAAGAATGGCCGGATCAGGATCAAGGGCAGGGCAGGGATGACGCCGGAGATCAAGGTGAATCGCCAAGCTTCATGCTGACCGTAGATCGCAGGCAGTGCCTGTTTTTGTGCCAACCATGTTGCAAGCACCGCAGCACTTCCAACCAGCAAACCTCCAATCGAGGAGAAGGCTTGCGTGTACCCAAGTGCCTTCTCTTTTTTCTTCGGATCATCGAATAATTCAGCCAACCAAGCGACTGCGGCGACGAATTCGACGCATACACCGATGAACACAAGGCACCGACAAAACAGGAGCCAATACAGATTGGTTGCAAAGCCGGCTGCCATCGCCGAGAAAGCATATAGCAGGATCGAGAACGTCAAAACCGCTCGACGACCAAACAAGTCGGTCAGATATCCACCTAGTAGTCCGAAGATCCCACCAATGAGGGCAGGGATGAAGAATAGAGTCCGAGCCCACATCAAGTAGTTATCACCACCAGGGGCCCAAAGCGCCATCGCCTCGGGCTTGGGAGTCCCCGCACTGACCATCTGATCGACAAGCGGTGCGCTCAGAGAGGCGATCGCAGGCTTGATGATCAGCGGCAACATCAGTAGCTCGTAGATATCGAAGGCGAAACCGATGGAGGCCATGATCAGAATTAACCAGATGGTCGTCGAACTCGGCTGCATGGACAGATTCGATTGTGTGCTGGATGTACTCATTGACAAGATCGTCGATCCGTGGGGTTCAAAAAGTTGGCAGGTTTGGCAAGGAGGGAGGGTAGGAGGGAGGTGGGATGCGTGGAGACCCGAGCGCCGTCAATATGATACACCATAAACGCCTTACGAGGCCCCCGGGTGGGTGATTTAGGTGAAATCACCGCGACTTGGCCAGCCTAGCTGCAGATTCACCACCAACAAAAAAAGGCCCTGCATTTTGCAGAGCCTTTTTTCTCATGAGACACTTCGTAGCCGCTCCGGCTTGGTCAATCGTCTAATTATTCCAACCCTCTTGGGTGAAGTAATTGTCGATCGCATCGAGATAACCAGGAGCGGTAATCTGCGGCTTGCTGATATCGACCGGTGTCCAGGTCAAATCTGAGGAACTGGCCAAGATTCGGACGTATTGGAATCCATTTCCGGCTGGGATTCGAAGGAAGTTTTTCTTCTCTTGAAGCGTCGCTGTGAAGACCTGTCCGTTTCCGCGTACTGCGGTCAAGTAAGCTCGAGAGCCATCGGCACTCAGGACGACTTCGTGGAAGCGATCTCCTTCGAATCCATCCTTGCGCGAGGTCCACTCGGAGTACCCAGAGGTCGAGTTAACAACAGCGTACATGCCGCGCGATCGGAGGGTCGAATCCTTCAGGTACAGGCTCGATGCAAAGTACTCGATCGCCGATCCGTAGGATGGGTTAATACCGAGCACCGCAAATTCCTGAGTCAGGTTCTGACCACCGGGAGGGGTGATCGTGAAGGTCTTGGACCGAACAGCGGTTCCTGATTCAATCATGGAGGCTGGATTGACATAGCTGACGGTATAGGTTCCTGGCGGCAGCAATTCGAAATCGTACGAGCCATCGGCATCGGTCATTTCGGTCATGCTGATGGTGTTCGCTGGATTCAGCGGATCGGCATAGCTGAGGGTTACCTCAACGCCACCGACTGGAAGTTCAACCAATCCGGCAGAGTTATTGTCATAGACTCCGTTGAAATTATCATCGACAAACACTAGTCCCTTGATCGAACTTGGCTGGAACGGAAGGACTCGGATGGTGAAGTTTCCAACGTCGGCAAGAGGGTCAGGGTTTCCAGCCGTCGTGCCGTTGTCCTCGATCCGGTATTGGAACGTAAAGGATTGATTGGTTCCAAGCGGAGCGAAGTAGGTGATCGATGTGCCGTTGGGGTTCAGCGTCAGAGTTCCAGGAACATCATTCGGATCGAAGATCAGATCGGTGATCTTGAGCTTCTGCCCGGACTCGTTCGGAGCCCCCTTGTTCATCGCATCCAGGGCCGCCGTCAGATCGATGACCGTGTTAACCCCGGCGAAGACATCTCGTTGGAGATCATCGGCCACCGGTGCGTTATTGACTTCGCTGACGTACAACTTGACCGTTCCGCTTGCCGAGAGCGATGGGGTTCCATTGTCAACGATACCGTAGACAAAGGAATCCAAGCCATCGACAAGGCTATTGAAGAACTTCGGTGGAGTGTAGATCAGGTTGCTTCCGCTTTGTGTGATCGTACCACCCTTGGCCGTCGTCAAGGTACCAATGATGTTGGTGAAGGAGATCGACTGAGCGGTCTCGTTCTCTGGACCGGGGCGATCGCCCGCGATCACGTCGGCGATAGGAATCGTCGTGACGGTATCCTCATAATAGATCACCGGGGCGACGGGCAAGGTCTTGTCAACGGTGATCGGTGCGTCGTTGACTGCTGAGACCGAGATGGTCAGCGTTGCACTAGCAGACTTCGGATCGGCAGCGCCGGCGGTTGTGCCGTTGTCCCGGACCGTGTAGAGAACCTCGGCGGTTCCATTGAAATTCGCAGACGGGTTGAACTGGATATTGCCATTGACTAGCGACACCGTCCCAGCACCGGGAGTCAGCAACTGCACAGCGGTAATGGTCAGCGTCTGGTTGTCCTCGAAAGGACCACGGCTGATATCCGACGTAAAGGCTTGGCCATTGACCGTCAGCGGGGTGTCTTCGTTGGTCGACACGTTCTTGCCGAACGGCTCCGGTGGATTGTTGACTTCTGAGATCTGAATCGTCAATGTTGCGTTCACCGGCACGCTACCTGGCTTGGAGTCCGTCATCTGGTAGACAACCAAAATCGGACCACCGTTGACGAACGCTGGTGCGGTATACACAACCTTGTTTCCAACGATCGCTGCGGAACCAAACCCAGTTGCAGGCTGCTCAACGATCGAGAGCAACTGACCATTGAAGCCATCATTGACAAAATCGTTAGCCAGCACGTCAATCGTGTAGTCGGTTGCTACAGTCTTCTCGCTTGTCGAAAACTGATCATCAACCGCAAACGGGAACGTTGGAGGAATGATGAAGACTTCGGTTCTTGCTGTGCTCCTTAACCCTGCACTATCTTCGATCGTGTAGCTGAAGAAATCGGTTTGGTTGACCGCTCCGGCAGGTGGGGTATAGATCACACGGGTACGATCGGCGTTGATGGTCACGGTCCCACCCAAGGTGGTTGACGTCACCGAAACAATCTTGATCGTGTCGATGCTGGCTTCGCCTGGACCTGGGCTATCGTTTCGCATCACATCCAGGGCGGTTGGGGTGCCGGTCAGCCCAAGAACTACGAAACGATCAATGGATCCGGTGTCATCAACAGCAATTGGGCCATCGTTGACAGGAGTGACGTTGATCGTCAGCGTCGCATCGGTCGACAGCGGTGGTGTTCCATTATCGGTACCACGCACGACGAAACTAACCGGACCAAAGAAATTCAAAGCTGGGACAAATTGCAGCGAACCGTTGGCTAGGATGGTTGCGACACCTTGAGAGGACAACGGTGTCGTGATCAACGACAGCGACACGACCTGCCCGGATTCGCTTGAAGGCCCTGGCGAGAAGATCTGGGATGGCAATACCACCAGTGGGCTCGCTGAGTCTTCTGCGATACTGTAAGTGGTCTGAACGATGACAGGAGCGTCATTGACAGGGGTGACCGTGATCGTCAGGGTCGCGTTGGTCGATTGAGCGGGCGAACCATTGTCAGTACCCCGGACCACCATCGTCACGGTACCTACAAAATTGGCTGCTGGAGTGAACTCAAGGATGCCAGATGCGTTGATCACCGCAGTGCCTTGAGCCGATGGCGGAGGTGTTACGATCGACATCGTGATGAGCTGAGCCGACTCGTTGGCAGGTCCAGGAGCAAAGACATCGGTCGGTGCAATCAGCAGTGGGGACGCAGGATCTTCGGCAACACTAAAAGCGGTGTTGACCACAACCGGAGCGTCGTTGACCGCGTTGATATTCATGGTCACCGTACCGGTAGCAACGTCATTGAGGTTGTTACGAATCGTGTAGGTGAAGATCACCGGTCCGTTATAGTTCGCTGCAGGCGTGAACACGACCGTCTGAGCCGTACCAGTTCCGCTGAAGGAAACAGTGCCGCCCTCGGAAGGCTGGGTTACGGAAATGATCCCCCTGGAAGTTCCAAATCGATCGATGTCGTTGGCCACTACATTGTAGGAGTTCGCAGGTGCATCCTCATTGATGGTAAACACGTCGTTGACCGCGGTGAGTCGGTCTTGGATGTTGATCACCGCCGTCGGCAGGATAACTTGGCTAGCCGTCAAGTAAACGCCTTGGGCGTTGTACAAAGCGATCCCGAGATTTTCGCCCGAACCACTTCCAGGAGGTGGCAATTGAGAGATCGAGGCTGCAAGGTCAATTGTTCCAGAGGACCCTGCGCGGAATGCCGTATCCACGATCCCAAAGAAATTGGATGCCGATGCGCTAGGGATTGGTGCGCTGGAGTTTGAGAAGCTACCGAGGTTCTTGACCGTACGCTTGCCGGTCGCAGCAGCCGACTCGTCGAGCACCCCGTTAGGTCCGTTGACGTACAGCGGGAATTGACTCGCAATCGGCTTGTAATTCATCGCAGCACGAGCAACGATCGTCGAGGAAGGCGATGGACTATCTTGGAAGGTGATCGTTGGATTGATAACACCCAGAGTCGCTGTCAAATTATTCTCAGCGATCGAAGCATTGGGCATATCCACACGGGCCTTGGCGTTGCGGAAGAAGATATCGAAGTTGAAGCCTGGATCAGGATCGATTTCATTGACGTTAACGACAACGTTACCGACGCCAATCCCGGGAAGGGCTTCCAATGCCGACTTGATGTTGGCAGCAGTCCCAGGCTTGCTAGGAATCACCACACCAGGTCGCGGAGAAGTCGTCGCGATGGGAATCACCGAGGTGATCTCAGAGCCGTAAGCCAATCGGAAGCTACCCCCGATCGTGCCGTTCGGATCGCTTTGACGAAGCTTCAATGCGTTGTATTCAGACCACTGAAGCTGCATCTTCTCAGCCGAAGAGCCATCGCGGTTGGTAAAGTTCAAATCGTGGTAAGCACTGAAAACACCCGACGGGTTGCCGCGAAGGTCAGCCATCAGTGTTCGAACCACAAACTTCTGTCCCGTGCTGACATTCGCTTCGTACACGAAGTCATCGGGGTTTGGATCAAGGTTAGCGCCAAGGGTGCCGTCATCGTTCAAGGCGTAGAACTCGTACTTGACTTCCGCCAATTCACCGACCCCCTCGCCTCGGTTGATCGAATTGATGACCAACAAAGCATCCAGTGGAGAGAGGTTGTTGTCGGCATCAGCGTCGACTAAGCCGCTTCGGCTTTGGGGAGCTGAACGTCCTGCGAGCGACCCGGCTCCGGTCGTGTTCAGTTGGTTGATAACCATCAATGCATCGAGCGGAGAGATTTTGAAGTCTCCGTCGACGTCGGTCGAGGCTAGATAGTTATGGAAGGGAGCGAAGTCCGAGGCCATCAGCTCACGGCGCTCGAGCGACTCTAGTCGCAACATGCGACTCAAAAAACTCTTCTTGGATGTTTGGCTACTCTGACGTTCCCGAACTCTGCGGTTTTGCGAAGCGCTCATCGAAACTTCCACCATGTGCAATAAAGTGAAGTGCTCAAGGGAGTTGCGGCTCAACGTTCAGCCGGCTCCCACTCAGTCATTGAAAGTAGTTGGGCCACCCCCCAAATTCAACCAACTATTCGCTACTATCCCTATTTTCGGCTCGATTCGTACGACCAGAGCCTATCCGGACTAGGGAGTGTGACGAGCAGTAAGAATCCTCGAGGTTTAAAATCCAATGCCTCAGGAGCTTAGAGGTGCTAAAACCGGTAAAGTTCCTTCGGCAGAAAAAATCCCACTTTCAGGTTCTTATTCGGCTAAATGAGACCAGGGAGCGGAACAAAAAAGCCTTACAGAGTGCATTTACCTCAAGAAGTTCTCCATTCCCCAAAAAAACCTAAGATCAGTTCCAGGAAGCCTTCCGGAGTCTTTGCGAAACTCCTGAGAAACTCTCCAAAAGCGAATCGCCATAGAATTCGACCGCCCGCTTCCACATGGTTTGCTCTTGCTCAAAGACAATTTGAGGGACGGCCGGTAAAACCAGCCAGTTTTCCGAAATAATCTCTCGCTCTAGCTGCGATTTATCCCAAGACGCATGGCCGATAAACCACCGAAGGTGCTCAGGCGAACTCTGAGCCAACTGCCGTAGCGTCTCGACTTGCGCCGACAAGTACACGCCTTGGTCGTTTCCACCTTCGGCTAAAGCCGATTCATTGTGGATCGCCAAAATCGGTCCGTTGTTGGGTCCTCCAAAATTGAAATGGGACATCCCGTTACAGGTGGCTCCGACAACTTCTCCCTCAAAAAGAAAATTCAAAAGCGGCTTGGGATCCATCACCATCGGACGATTGAGAAAAACTCCGACGGCCCCGCTGTCGCCATGCTCAACGATTAGGCAAACACTGTTTGCAAAGCTGGGGTCTCGAACCCAAGGGCTCGAGGCCAAGACCGAACCGGTCAACAAAATCCTCTGCGAGTCCCCGGAGACTTGCCCCTGATCAGAACTCTCAGGGCTCGGATCGCTTGGAATTCGATTCATGGCCTGTGCGTCTCCTTGATTTTCCTACACCCAAATCCCCATACCAAAGTCCGAATTGGCACTCTGAACTCACCCTCGACTCGCCTAGATAGCAAATGCAGTGCCAAATCAGCTTGCAACTTCACACCCCGTGTCGACCGCTAGTACGAAGTATGGCTGTCTAGCAATGACTAGTAACACTTAGACAATCGAAATCAGAAATGGTTGCGGAAAAACTGGCAGAAATTGCATGGCCCTGAAACATGCTTGAATGCCCCGAGCCGCCCCTGACTTGGATGGTGTTTAAAATATGCGGATTTTTCTTCGACCAAAATCGGGACAGAATCTCCCATCTTGCTAAATTGGATCGCACCAGCCCCGAAGGGGCCAAGGTTTCCAATGTGGTGCAAACGGACCGTTCACCCTACGAGCGAAATGTATTTCGCGATCGTATTCTCTTTTTCGAAAGGTCCACACCATGCTTGCCAAACTCAAAACCTACAGCCTTGTTGGAATCGAAGCAGTCCCGGTAGATGTCGAAGTCGATCTTTCGGCTTCTCCTCTCCCTAAAACCGTTCTGGTTGGGCTACCGGAACAAGCGGTCCGGGAAAGCACCCATCGCGTCGAACGGGCTTTGGTCAACGCTGGTTTTCTACGCCCCCACGATCGGATCGTGATCAATCTGGCCCCGGCCGAACTCCCCAAACAAGCTGCCAGTTTTGACCTACCGATTTCCTTGGGGCTCCTAGTCGGCAGCAGCCAAATACAATCCGATCGCCTTAATGATTACGCCGTCGTTGGCGAGCTTTCGCTCGAAGGCCACGCGCGTGGGGTCAAAGGTGCGCTATCGATGGCAATCGCCGCTGCCAAACAAGAAGGCATCAAGGGATTGTTGGTTCCATCCTCCAACGCGCGCGAAGCTGCTGTCGTCGAGGACATCGACGTTATCCCCGTTGCAAACTTATGCGAAGCAGCGGCGTTTATGGCCGGCACTCTGGACATCGATCCAGTACCAAGCCGCCTGCAGGAGATCTACGAGAACTTTTCCCGATACGAACTGGACTTTGCCGATGTGCGTGGCCAGGAGATGGCCAAGCGGGCTCTGACAATCGCCGCTGCAGGCAATCACAACCTGCTGATGATCGGCCCTCCGGGCTCTGGCAAAACGATGCTGGCCAAGCGTCTCTCGTCGATCTTGCCAACCCTATCACCAGGTGAATCGATCGAAACAACACGCATTTATTCAGCCTTAGGGCGACTCCAAGTCGGCCAACCGCTGATGGTCCAACGCCCCTTCCGCTCCCCTCACCACACGATCAGCGATGCAGGACTCGTCGGTGGCGGCAGCCCACCTTCGCCAGGCGAAGTCTCCATGGCAAACAACGGGGTGCTCTTCCTGGATGAACTCCCAGAATTCAACCGTAAAACGCTTGAAGTCATGCGCCAACCGCTCGAGGATCGCGTCGTTACGATCTCTCGAGCAATGCGCAGCACCACCTTTCCTGCAAACTTCATGCTCGTAGCAGCCTTGAACCCTTGCCCGTGCGGATACCGCACCGACCCACGCCGATCCTGCAATTGCAACCCGAATCAAATCGAACGTTATATCGGCCGTATCTCGGGTCCGCTTCTCGATAGAGTCGATATCCACATCGAAGTCCCCGCAGTACCCTTCGAGGAACTTGCTCACGGATCGGCCGGTACCAGTAGCCAAATGATGCGCGATCAAGTGACCGCAGCCAGACAAATCCAAAACCAACGCTTCGCTTCCTCTAGAACCCTAACCAATGCTCAAATGTCCAGCCGTGAACTGCGGCAGTACTGCCCACTAGGAAAAGTACAGACCGAGCGCATGCGCACGGCAGTCTCAGAACTAGGCCTCTCGGCCCGCGCTCACGACAAAGTCATCCGTGTGGCTCGAACCATCGCCGACCTTGAGTCCTCGTCCCAAATCCAACCGCAACACATCGAAGAAGCCATTCAATACCGAATGCTCGATCGAGATATCTTCGCTTGAGCAAAACGAATTCTCCTCAAACCTATAACGAGACACCGATATTCAACGTAAGCTCCTTTAAATGCGAGACTTACGATCCACACTCCGGTAGTCTTCTCGGCAAGCATTGCTTGCTTTTTGTTCCATATATGCAACAATATCGACACGATCCATTTTTTCGGTCTCTCACTTGAAGTCCCCATCGATTGTTAACTCATGTCGCTATCTACGCTACTACAAAGCCGCGTTAACGAACTTGATATGTCGATTTCCGATCTTGCTCGCCGCAGTGGCGTATCACGGGCGACTGTGATTCGCATGCTCGGAGGGAAGGATGAGCATTACTCCGTTTCCAATCTGCAAGCCGTTCTCTCCGCACTCGGAATGAAAATGGATTTTTTGGCGATACCAGCCAAAGGATTCAAAGATTCCATCGCTACACAGAAGGCCAAGCGATTGATCGCGCTTACACAGGGAAATGTAGCTTTAGAATCCCAAGCCATCTCCGCAGCTTCCGCCCAAGAGCACCTGGAAACCATCAAGGCGCGAATCGTATCGTCCAGACGAAAGCTCTGGGCATCCTAAATCTCTAAAAACTAGCGTTAGCCTTTCGTGAATCCATTTGGTTCAGCCGG
>JBJTAQ010000760.1:0-7076 GCA_046090945.1 Pirellula sp. | reverse complement strand
GACTCTTCGAACGATTAAACCCTCGCCGACGATCCCCCTAATTCCGGAACCCCCAAGTGTCGCCTCCTGAGCAAGTTTCCTCGGCAAGGACATTGGAGCGATACTCGTTTCGATTCTTGTTGATTCTTGCATGCCTCCTACCACTTATCCTGTGGGGGGCCTCGAAAATCAAGATCGGTTCGGCCTCCGCTCACGCTTGGCTCCCCGAAGGTCGCGTCGAAAGGTCTCGTTATGAATGGTTCACCAACCAATTCGGATCCGATCAGTATCTGGTTGTCTCTTGGGATGGTTGTACGCTCTCGGACCGTCGACTCAAGGAACTTGCTCAAAAGATTCAGGAGTTGGATTCCCAGGAATCGGAGAAATCAACGGGGCCTCTGATCGACTCGCTCCAAACATCAGGCGATCTTGTCAGCAGTCTTGTCGATCCACCCCTAGGACTCCCCGCTCCTGTCGCACGAACACGTCTCGAAGGTTCCTTCATCGGAAAGGACGGAACGGCTGCGATTTTTATACGTTTCAATCCAGAGGGAATCGCCTCACAGAGTGCATCGATCGAATTGGTGCGATCAGCGGCCGATCAAGTCCAAGGATTAGGCCGAGAGCAACTCCAAATGGTAGGCAGCATTTACGAAGCCTACGCGGTTGATCAAGCTGCTGAGAAGAGTCTTCGCAAGCTGGTGATTCCATCAAGTCTGATGGGTGTCCTGCTAGCTTGGATCTGCTTGCGCAGCGTTCGAGGCGCGATCACCGTGCTCCTGATCGCTGGCATTGGGCAACTGATCGCTGTGGCTGTTGTCGCTACGACCGGAGGCGAATTCAGCGCCGTGCTGATCGTCCTACCTACCCTGGTCTTTATGTTAACGCTCTCGGCGGCTGTGCACTTCATGAACTATTACGGCGATGTCGCCTATTCCCATCGAGATCACCTAGGATCTCGAGCAATCCTATTAGGTCTCAAACCCAGCGCTCTGGCCACGGTGACGACCTCCCTCGGGATGATCGCTCTGGCCACTAGCCAACTCTCTCCGGTCAGGACCTTTGGACTCTACTCGGCTAGTTGCTTGTGCTTGGCCACCCTGGTTCTGTTTCTGGCCTTCCCCAAACTCTCGGATTGGCTCTGTAGGTCAAGATATCTTGTGCAAACCACCTCGGATATCCATGACAAGTCCCAGTTCACCGGCTCGCACGACTCTTCCCCGCCGGTAGCACCCTGGGCAACCACCTATGCAGCCTGGGTGCAATCCAATTACCTTGCTATTTGCATCGGCGGTTTTTCCCTGCTTGCGATCAGCTTCTACGGACTTTGGCATCTGAAGTCATCGACCAAATTCGATGATATGTTTCCGGTCAAAAGCCAAACTCGGGAATCGATGGCATGGATCGAGGAGCATCTGGGTCCTATCGCCTCGGTCGAGGTCTTGCTTAAGTTCCCGAATCCCAGCGAATTGGAGCCCTTCGATCAGCTTGTTTGGGTCGATCGAGTCACCCAGGAACTTCGAAGCAACCCAGATATCGGCGGCGTGGCAAGCGCCGTGACCTTTTTGCCGAAATTACCAAGTGGCGGTCGTATTCGCGATGTATCCAAGCGGGCGGTCATGCGCACGGCCGTTTCCAAGCAATTTAATCAACTCGTCAAGCGAGGATTGGTATCACAGGATGCCGACTCGACAGCTTGGCGCATCACCGCAAAAGTCTCCGCGTTGTCCAAACTCAATTACGGTGAATTGACCGAGCGAGTTCGCCAGACAGTCGAGCCGATCCAACAGGAGCAAGAGGAATTCAAAGTCATTTATACCGGACTCTCTCCGGTCATGCACGATACGCAACTGGCACTACTGGATGATTTGGGATCGAGTTTCACGACCGCATTTCTATTGATCACCCCCGTAATGATGCTCATCGCCCGGGGAATACGTGCAGGTCTTTTGATCATGGTCCCGAACATCCTGCCCGAAACTCTGGTCTTTGGCATGATGGCATGGCTGGGGTATTCGATCGATATCGCAGGGATCCTCACCGCTAGCGTCGCGATGGGTATCGCAGTCAACGACACGCTCCACTTCGTGAATTGGTATAGCCACCGCTTGGCCGTCGGGGACACTCGGGAGCAAGCCGTAGCGGACGCTTTTTCAAACTGTGGGCGAGCGATGATCCACACGATGCTCATCAGTTGCTGCTCGATGGTGCCGTTTCTGTTTGCCGAGTTCAATCCGACACGACAATTCGCAACACTGATGATCGCGATGATGAGCAGCTCGATCCTAGGCGATCTGGTATTATTGCCGGCGCTGTTGCTGAGCCCCTTGGGGCGGACTAGACGTCCAGTCGAATCGATCCCTACTTCTTGATCTTCTCGCCGATGACCAACTCCTGGCCCTGCGTCAACTCTCCTTCGATCAACTCCGTGTAGCGATTGTCCGAGATTCCTATCTTGACCTTCTTGGCTCGCAGGAATTTTCCATCGTCAACCCAGACGTGCCTGTAACTCAAAGCCTTGGAATTTTCCGCCTTCTCATCGGCCGATACCATCTTGGGTGAGTCGGCAAACTCTTTCTGATCTTCAAAACCGTCTAGGATTTTCCGGTCGTCGGGATGAACTTTATCACGGTTCGGGTAAAAACGAAGGGCTGGGTTGGGAACCTTTAGGATATTCGACTTGCTGTTGATCTGAAACGAGAGATTTGCAGTCATCCCAGGGAGCAACTTGAGGTCGGTGTTCGGAGTCTCGACGATCACCGGATAGGTGATCACGTTCTGCTCTTCCTTGCTGCTAAGTCGCACCTGCACAATCTTGCCCTGATCAAAGAGTTCATCCGGATAAGCGTCCACGGTGAATCGGACCAGTTGACCTGTCTCCTGGGCTTTGCGTATCCATCCGATGTCGGCTTCATCGACCGAGGCATAGATGTGCATACGCTCGTCCATCTCAGGAGCCACGACAAACATCTCAGGGGTTTGAAACTGTGCAGCCAACGTTTGGCCAACATCGATCTTCTTGTCGATGATGATCCCATCACAGGGAGCGAGGATTTCGGTATAAGCCAAATTGGCTTGCGAGTTGTCGAGTTGGGCCTGCGACTGCTCGACGTTGGTCTGGGCAACCTGCAACTCTGCCTCTCGCATCATCCTCGCAAATCGGAATTGGTCGATCTCGGCTTGGGAGATAAAACCATCTTGGGACTGATTCAACTGACCGCTACGGCGCTCGTCATTCTTGGCCTGCTGAAGCATCGCTTCGGCCCTGGCGACCTCTGCTTGCCGCGTACGGAGGTTGGCACGATCGCGTTCGACAGCGGACCTGTATAGTTTCGGATCGATCTTAGCCAAAATCTGATCCTTGGTGACTTTGGTGTTGAAATCAACCAGCAGTTCGGCAATCGGTCCACTGACGGTCGCACCTACACTGACCCTTTTGATCGGTTCGACTTTACCAGTCGAATTGACCGCTTGGATGATCTCACCCTGCTCGACAGCCTGCGTCCGCCACTGAGTTTTATTGCGGTTTTCCCAGTAATTGAGCAATGGTCGATACGCAGCAAAGCCAATCCCTCCGAGTACAACCAATGCGATCAAAAGATTAACTAGCGTTTTCATGGGATTGCTGCTTGGTAACAAAATAAAGGAGCCCGAGTCCAAGTGCGACACTCGCAAGGCTAGCAAGGATCCATATCGGAGGGAAGTGCTCATTGTTCGAACCGAACCACTTGGCCAACTCGTCCTGGGAAAATCGAGTCAACCAAAAGATCAATCCATTAGGAATCGCATGCAATAAAACTCCAGGCCAAAGAGAGCCTGTACGAATCGCTACAAATCCCAACGCCAAACCCAATAGCATCGTCGGGAAGAATCGTTCCAGGGACAGCATACTCCCGTTGATTACATGAAAAAGTCCGAAGATTAAGGCTGAATAAAGCACTGCGCGAAGTGGCCTGACGCGGTTTCGGAACGCGGACAAGACGTAGCCGCGAAAAAAGAACTCTTCTGCCACGGCCGGGATGATCGCCGATGTGAAGAGAATCATCCAAAATGGCACCGACGCAAACTCCCGCTTGGCCTGCTCCAACGCCTCAGGTTGATTCAATGAAAGAGACCCGAGTCCTAGATCCGTCAGATATTGAAGCACTTCAAAAGCAATCACCCACAGCCCCGAGGCCAGCAACCCAACACTCATTAGAACACCCAGAACTCGAACTAGTCGGTTCCAGACGCTAGCCGACCTCCCACCCCAAGACTCGAGCAGAAACGTCGTGCGAGGATTCAATCGACGGTACCAAGCTACCACGTACGGAGCGATCAAAAAAAGCAAAATGAGTATCGCTGCGTTGACCCAGAGTTTGCTCTGGATCGCAAGCGGGATTTGCCCAAAGAGATTGGTAAGGATGAAAAAGATTGGAAAGAGGATTGCCAAATAAACTGCAAGCTGTCCAAGGTCAGGGCGATCCTCCATATGCTTGGGTCGACGTACCAGATCAGACCAAGTCTCCTGCGATCCGGCGGTCGCCGACTCTGCACCAAAGAGCTTTGAGGCGACTACCAATGCCGCAGCCGCATACAGTAGTGTCGAGAAGACCGCAGCAAAAGCCGGCAATGCCTGCGGATTGCCAGTCATGATATCTCTGGACAAAAGCAGAATATTCACCAGCGGCACGATTCCCAAAAGTGTCGAGAACTCGATGTTGGGCATGAGCGTCACCAAGGCGGGCGCTAACGAGACGAGCATCACCGGAATCAAATATGCCTGGGCCTCTTTGAAGCTTCTTGCAAACGAACACATTGCCAAAAGAATCGCACTGAAGAACGCAGCAAAAATCACCAGCAGCGGTAGGATCTGAACCAAGGCTAGCAGCGAGAATCCTCGTTCGCCTAGCAGGGCTCTTCCCAGCCCTCCGATCGACAACGTGATCCAACTGGCAAAGAGATTCGCAAGAGCCGTCAAAACCGCGACGGTCACCACCGCTACGTACTTGCTCAGCAGCAGCAAGAATCTTGGAGCAGGAGTCGCGATCATCGCCTCCATCGTTCCCCGTTCTCGCTCGCCGGCCGTCAGATCGATTGCCGGATAGACCGCTCCGGTGATCGTCATGAGAATCAAAATCAGAGGCAGTATCCCTGCCAGGGATGCCATCGCATCGACCTTCTTGCCAACCGTCCTAGAGACCAATCGTACCGATGGGGGTAAAGTTCCTCGAAACTGCTGGGCCTGCGCATCATTAACCAATTCCATCGCCTTGCGGAACTCCAGCATCGCTCGCTCGCCTCGAAGATCGCCCTCGCGGAAGGCTAAATCGAATCGATAAGCCGAATACGAAGCGCCGCCGCGCAAAGGGATGGTTTCGGTCGAGGCGGTCGTTACCGCCAGATCGATCTGCCCGGCTTCGAGCGCTTCTTGAAGTGTGATCCCATCGGTCACAACGATGCTAAAGCCTGATGTCGATTCATCGAGGTTGCTTTGGCTGGCACCGGGTGGACTGGCACCGGGTGGACTGGTACCGGGTGGACTGGTACCGGGTGGACTGGCACCGGGTGGACTGGCACGCAGGTCATTGCTGCGCTGGATCTCGATCGAGTGACGGATCCCTTGGCGGATCGCAAGGGAGGTCTCTGAGAGTGCCGAAGCAACGACGCTTGCCGAGGATTCGTTGGCTGTACCCACGATGTACTCGGAGCCAGATTCACCGATCGTGGATGCACTGCTGACGATCAGCCGCTGCATGGCCATGCTCAGTAACGGGTAAACCAAAATAGGCATGAGCACCAAGGTGATCAGAGTCCTGCGATCCCGAAGGCTCTCGCGCAATTCTTTGAGGCATAATCGAACGAGCCTGCCGTTTGCGAAGTACGAAGCTAACCTCGTCGTGTGCCCAGTGGCAGTCGGTGCGGGCATTATCTGTTCGGAAACTTCCTGCATGGGTATTTCTCGGCTACTTCTCGCGGATCAACTCGATGAACATGTCAACCAAATGCGTCTTGCCCGTCTGATTTCGAAGGTCCCCGAGCGTGCCCTCGTAACGCATCGTTCCATGGTGAAGCAAACCAAAGCGATCGCATACCCGCTCGGCTTCGTCGAGTCGGTGCGTTGAGAGCAGCACAGATTTTCCACGGGCCTTGAGCAACTCGATGAACTGAAAGACCGTCTGGCTGCCGACAACATCGAGCCCACGGGTCGGTTCGTCCAGCAGCATCACCGGCGGATCGTGCATCAACCCCCGCGCTAAAGTCACCCGCTGCTTTTGTCCGGTGCTCAAGGTGCTGCAGCGTTGATCGAGAAATGATCGGATCGAAAGCAAGTCCGAAAGTTCATCCAGACGATGCTCGGCAACCGGAGGGTCGACCGCGTACAAGTCGGCAAAGTACAGCAGCATCTCTCGAACGCTCAGCCAAGGGTACACGCCATCGTTGGTCGAGATCATCCCAAGCTGATGCCTTATTCCGGTCCTATCGGTGTCGGTTCGCACTCCCCCGATCTCGACCCAGCCTGAATCGGGTTCGATCAAACCCATGACCATCCTAAGTGTCGTCGTCTTGCCGGCTCCATTGGGTCCAAGCAGTCCATAAACCTCCGAATTGCCAACTTGAAAGGAAACTCCACCGACAGCGACGAGAGTGCTACCCCGGACACTGAATTGTTTTCGCAGTTCATTGGCAACGATCATTGAGGTCTCGGCAGTAACGACCGCCTAAGAAAGTTCGATAAAGTGGGCTGGTAGCTGGGCCAATAATTATAAACTCCAGTCAAGTTTTCAGGAAATCAGCTCAGTAATCCTTCGAAACCCGACTGGACCCGACAGATCGAACCATTGCGAATCCAGGTTACCTGTTTTACCCAGGTTTTCTTGATTTCATCGGGAGAGTTTTCGTATCTACCTCCTCGTGTTGGTTGTTCAATCGCTCTTGGGATCGGCCTCGCAAAACTGCAATCCTACCGACCATGGTACGCTACTTTATAATATTCGCTATTTTGTTATTCCAGACAGGTTGCCATATGAGCGCGCCGATGCACGTCTGGAAACAACCTCAGTTGTTCAGCAGCGCTGCGTTGTGTGTGGCGGTAGCCCCTGTCGGAGGGCCGACGA
>JBJTAQ010000759.1:0-1382 GCA_046090945.1 Pirellula sp. | reverse complement strand
CCGAACCGACCGACGCTCCAGTCGGTCGCCCTGCCACCTAGCAATTGCCCAAGCATCCCGGTGGACAGTACCAACGTGACCATCAGTGCCCCTTGTTGGTCAGGCACCTTGTGGGCCTCTTTCAAATAGGTCGGTAGCCATGTTACCAGAAAGGCCCAGCCGACGTTGACGCAAAATTGTCCGATCGAGTTGAGCCACAGGCTTGTGCTCATGCAGTACTGACCGATCATGCCGGCGATGTCTCGCAACTCGGGTTTGCGATCGTCAATGACTGGCCCGATCAATTCCTTCTCAGCTTCGTTGCAAGTTGGATGTTCTGCGGGTCGATCCCGAACGATCCAATAATAAGCCGCAGCGATTGCGATTCCCATGACTCCATAGATGAACAAAACCGTTCGCCACGAACTCAACTGAGCGATCAGAAAGGCCGTTAAAAGGGGTGCGGTGGTTCCACCCAGTCTGCCACCGAATGCGATCAAGCCGCTGGCCCTGCCTCGGCTCGAGACCGGGAACCATCTGCGAACGATTGCGCTGCTGGTAGGATAAGCACCCGATTGGGTGAAGCCGAAAAGAAAACGAGCCAGCATCAATCCATAGAGACTCGCGACCCATCCAGTCAAAAGCGTTAAGAGCGACCAAAGGAAGATGTAGAGCGTTAGCATGCGCCTTGCACCGAGCCGATCGCTGAACCAACCGGCAGGTACCTGAAACAATGCGTAGGAGAAAAAGAAAGCTCCCAGGATTTCACCGATCTGTTTCTTGGAGATCCGAGTGAATCCCTGACCGCCGCTGGCCTGCAGTTCCGACAGCAATCGCTCGGACTCGGCCAGACTCAGTTTGTCGGCAACGGTATAAGGAGTTTTGAGTTTCGTAAAATCCAGCGGTTTTGCAGATGGTTGCTGTCTTGACTGAATCCACGATTGCACAGATTCGCTCGACAGGCCGTCGGTTAGTTCGACCGAGAACCGTGTCGAGTTGGCTTGAACAAGCCACGAGTCCTTCAAAAAGGAGTCCGATTTGACGATTTCCCCGAGGGTATTCCGGGTCAGGTACAAACCGAGGGCCATCAGGACACTGACCCAAACGATTTGCAATCGGACGTTCGTGGGGGAAGAGGATGTGTTAGAATTCATGGAGTCTAGGATAGCAGATTCCACAGGGCCAACGACTAACCGGTAGAAAAATATCAAACGGAGAACCATTCCATGGATCAACGACATTCACTCTGGGGCCTGAGTTGGTTCTGCTGCATCCTGTTGGCGATCGGAGCGACCACAACCAATGGAGGCGTTTTTGCGCAAGACTCCAAACCGCTTTTCGATGGCAAGACGTTCGATGGTTGGGAGGGTAATACCAAAACAGTTTGGCGCATTGAGGAGGGA
>JBJTAQ010000758.1:0-7855 GCA_046090945.1 Pirellula sp. | reverse complement strand
TTCTTCGGCCGGGATTCTATCCTGCGGAATCTTGTTCAAGAGATCCTGTGCTGACTTCAGTTCCTCGAGCAAGCGACCTCGCTGCTCAATCAATTGAGTCTTGGAGATCGCATTCCAGGAGTCAAGCAAGAATCCTTTGTGGATCATGAAGGCGAATTCCGTTTTGAGAGCAGCCAAAGCGATGGCAAGTTCTTTTTTGTCTGTCTCGATCGCTCGGACTGCATGTTCGTAGACTCTCTGAGTCACCTTCTCGGTACCTTGGTGTAACCAATCGGAGTAACGAAAGGGGTACAGTGCATTGCGAAGAAGGTTTTCAGCGGAACGCAATATATCCCGCTGGGAGTCACTATCGAAGTACTTGCCTGAGTTGATTTCAAAGTTAAGAAACCTTTCGACCAGTGACTTTGCGAAGGCTTCGGGCGGTTGCCCTAACGGCAAGGCGCGTCGGTATTCGATGGCAATTTTTAGTTGTTTGCTCTCGGCCTGCAAACTCAACATTTCCACCGAAAGATGATTGGCAATGGCTTGGCCCTTGAGTTCTTGAATCGCTTGGACCGTTTGATTCAGGCATTCGCTGGTCGACTCGACCTTTTCGACTTCCAGCATCGCGTCGGTGGTATCTAGTAGTAATCTCAAGGCTGCGATACGCGTAGAGTCATTGAGTCGGCGATTGGCTAAGGTTTGAAGGGAATCCGAAATCAATCCATCGATTTGAGAACGGCTTTGCGCATCAGCGAGTCGCTCCATGGCGGTAAGATCGGTGATCTGGCGTAACATCGTCGAGTTTCGGCGCAGCAAGGAGTCCACGGTGAGGCTTAATTGCTCGTTGAGCGCATCGGCTTGCCGGTTTAGTTGACGCTGGTAAAAGGCATAGCTACTGGCAAACAGCAGAACTGCGCACGCGGCTATCGTCAGGAGTGTTGCCCTGGGATTGCGGCGTATCGCCGAGCGAACACTCTTGAAAAAACCTGTGGCATGTTTAGTTTTGTCTCCACGACAAATCGATCGAAGGTCCCGAAGGAATGCGTCGGCATCGGCAGGCCGAAACTCGGGTCTTGGATCGGTTGCTAAGTTCCAGAAATCCTGGAGCGTCTGCGCGGAGCATTCGATGGAATCCTCGAAACGCAGTTGGGTCGACTCGCGAATCACCAGAGCCAGGCAAGCGACATCGTAGGAGGTTGTGGGTCGGCATGCATAGCGTATCTCATCGAGTGAGCCAGCCAAACGGTGAGCGAAATTCGGCCTAGGTCCATCGTTTCTCTGGCTCCAACGTGGTGGCCTCATTGCATTTCCGAAGTCGATGATCGTCCAATTCGCGGTTGTATTTTCCTTTTGATGGCTCTTGTTACCACTGCAGGATCCATCTGCCTGAATCAGTAGATTTTCGGGGGTAAGATCACCGTGGATGATACCAGCGCGATGGATGGTGGCGAGGATTTCGAGAAGGGATTCGATTTTTTCGATCGATCGCAGATCCACGGGGCTTGCAGGTTGAACGCCTGCGATATACTCCGTGATCAGATAATACGTTTCAAACTGGCCGAGTCGAATCTTACCGCTTTTGACTAGCTTTGGTACTTTGCCTTGGAGTTCAGGGATCCCGGCAAGTTGCTCTAGGATCTCGGCTTCTCGCTGAATCGCCGTAGAGCAATCTGCCAATTCCGAAGCGCTGAAACGGCCTGTGAGCGAACCCAAATCGACCACCTTGATGCAAACCGCTTTTCTCTGATAAACCGGGGTTTGCGCTGGATCGGTGATCGCTAGATAAATCGCGTTCAAGGACTTACCCGGGTAGAGTAACTCGATCAATCGAAAACCGGGGAAAGTGTCTATCGAGAACTCACCTAGGTCGATTCGGGATTCGATCAGTGACGAGACGAGCTGTTCATGGCAGGCTAGATCCTTGAGAATCTCTTCCTTGATCGCCAGTGGGTATTCTTCCCATGGATAGTCCATTTCCCTCAATCTCCGGATCCTCAGCGAGAACTTTGCGTGATGATTGGATCGACTCCAAGTAGGCATCTTCCGACACGTTCGGCGATTTGCAGAATTCGTTCGGAGAAATAGTCGAGAGTTTCTTCTTGATCGATCGCACAAGCCCAGCGCTCATTGAGGTACTCCGACAGATAGGTTGGCCAAACCGAAACGCCTTGAGTGAATATCTCGCGCAATCGCTGTTGGATCACATCGGTATCGATCAGTGCGCTAGGAGCCCCTTGTCCGTACCGTAGGACGTAGATCCCGTAGAGCAACATCGATGATTGCCGCTGTTGGGCATTATCGCTCGACGACTTAGCGGCCAGGTGAGTTAGCCGAGGAAACCTGCTTCGGGTGGATTCCCAGTTTTCGCGAAGGCTCTTGGACTGCTCGAAAGCAGGATGAGCCGGCGAGTCTTCTGAGCCATGGAGGTGTGATCGAATAAAAAACGAAGCGAGATTGGCGATCAATACATGGGAGTCAGGGTGGAAATCCGCCATGGACCGCCCAGAGTTGATCGCGAGGCGAATGATGTCGCTGAGGCTCACACCCCGTACTCGCCTGGAGTTCGCGTTGCCTAAGATTTCCAGCAGGTGTAGTGAGGTTGTTTGGGGCTCGATCGCATCGAAGGGTAATGAGTTCGTCAAACGGTCCGGACGCTTTAAACCAAAAATGGTTTGAATCGATCGGGACGTGGGGTTTTCAAATTGATAGCGAATGCCCTCGCTCATGAACAATCGAACCACCTTGTCCCGACAGTCCTCGATCAAACGAACGGTGTCGGAGAGTGTGCTGCGATGGAGGTTTCTGCCAACCGGCTCGACACCTTGGGCGATCAGTTGGTTCTCAGCCCAGAGCAGGCCTTGGCCAAGCAGTCCGCTTTGAAAATCCTGGGCCGTTGCTGTCACCCAGCTACTGGATAAACCTAGGGATTGGTGGATCGCTTGAGGTTTTGGCGCATGGACTTTTTGGGGGAGCATGGTGGGCTTAACAGTTCAAGGGGATTCAATGGCCAAACGGGGGCGGGTGGTATTGAACCAGACGACAAAGCCGTATTCCAGCAATTTCCCGTTGAATTGCGCACGATTGCGCCTCAATCGCGCATTTCGTAAAATCACCATTCGCTGGACCTTGTCAACGACCAGCCGATATGCTAGAGACCCAGGGGGATGGTTGTAGACCACGTTCGATCGTCGAGGTTGCAGGTGACGATCTCGACTTGGCCGACTCGTTTCCCGGGCAGGATGGCCAAGTACCCGACTTCTGGCCGGATTGAACAGAACTCCAAAGCTTGATCGACCCCCATGACGAACAGGCCAGTGGCAAGAGCGTCGGCCCAAGCTGCCGATGGATGCAGTACGGTGATGCTCAGTGCGCCTTGTGCAGGCCATCCGTTTCGTGGATCGATGATATGTCCATAGCGTTGACCTCTGAAATAAAAGAACTGGTTTGCAGGCCCGCTGGTCCCGAGGGCCCGATCGCTGAGGATCAGGGTACCAAGGATTCGCTCCGATTGTTCTGGATGCCGGACGGCGATCTTCCAGCCGGTGTCTTGTTGGTCCAAAAGCTGTCGTCCATGTGCATAGACGCTGCTTTTGCCACCGTGGATAGCAAAATCTGCAACACCTCGATCCCTGAGTAGTTCGACCGCTTGGTCGATCGCATACCCCTTTCCAATCCCTCCGGGGTTGACAGCGATTGGACCGGAGAATCGAACGCTGTAGCGATCTTCATCAAACTCGATTTTGTTCGACCCTACCTTTGCAAGCGAGTCGGCGATTTGCTGTGTTGTCGGCATTCGTCCTTGACGGCTCGAGAATCCCCAGGCTTCCGAGAGTTTAGCTGCTGTCATGTCAAAGCAGCCGAGTGTTTGATTGTGGATTTCACAACCGAGTTTGAGCATGTCGAAAGCGGGTCGCGAGAGGTCTACCCAGGTTTGTTCGCCGCGCGTGTTGAGCCGACTCAGGTCGCTGGTTGGAATGTAGACACTGAGGATTTGTTCAAGCCACTCGATAAGTTCGAGGGCTTCGACAGCCGCTTCGGGGCCGTTCGGGGGTTGCTCAGGGTGGACTAGCACATCGAACTGGCAAGCCATCGCGCGACGGGAGAATTCCAACCAGATTGGATCGCGAGTGGACATAATCATTCACGAAGCTATCGCGGTGTTCGATTGGTCCCGCTGCTGCGGCGACTGCGTTCTCTGAGGAGCCTACGAAACTCCTTGGGGTCGGCCAGATCGATCTCGTCGCGAACCTCTCGCCTCAGGCGTTCGTAGGCTTCGAGCATCCTCGAACTGCTATTCATACCTTCGGGGATCATCCAGGTCGATATGACCAGCAACTGATCGCTGACATCGAGCGATTCGAGCAATGACTTTGGGAAACTCGAAAGCCTGCTCGCTAGATCGCTGATCAAGGTGTCCTGATTGTCCAGCCGAAAGCCTTCCTCGACCGGGCGAGCGGAGTACAGCGCCATGAGTGCCGACTTCGCGTCCGTTTCACGGCGTAGAAACGGGACGTTAGCCATGATCGATGGCAGCAGCATCGTGTTGCTCCAATCCTCAAGTGCCTCGGCGTCGGCAGCTTGCAAGTCGCCTGCATAGAAGGTCGCTGCTCGGAATGCGAGCTGCTCTTTGAGAAAATCAATCTTCGCAGCGGTGTGCAATTCCTCGAGCACCTGACGTTTCGTGGTAGCCATGGTATCGAGGACCGTACCGATCATTCTGGCGGTGAGATTCAGTTGTTCTGCATTCGGGTGGGAATTGATTTGCTCTTGGACTGCGCCCAAGCGGCGTCGGGTCTCAGGTTGATATTTGCTGAGGATCTCCCTCGCTTTATCGAGTTTTGCCATCTGGATCGAATTCAGCCCTTGAACCCAGTTTCTTTTTTCGGAAGTGGTCCTTGGTACCAGAGGAACCAAGGAGTCTTGGTAATGCTCCTGCAAATAATCGATCAGCTGCTTGTCCTTGGCCAGCTCCTCGATGACTCGCAGTTCGCCTGCATCGCCTAGACCCGGTAGATTGGATGCGAGTTCTAGGGTTGCAAGTGCTTTTTGGGTGCGCAGTGTGGAGATCACGACTCCGATGGCAGACCCGAGTAGCACGGCCAGCAGCAGCGGTAGCAATGCGTAAGGCATTGAAAACCAATTTCGCGTTGTTGGATTGACGGACGGATCCGAAGTTGAACTATCCAAGACCAGTCCGGGTCGATCACCAGACCGCTTGACATCAGCGATCACCATTTCGATGGTTGTCTGCGTGAAGCTTTTGCTGTGCGGCGTTTCGGGTAGCTCGTCTAGCAGCTCGTAAGCTCTGCGGAGTTCCGCAAGGCGAGTGCGTAGTCGCTGGTCCTCGACGAGCCGTCTTTCCAGCGCAGCAGAGTCCTCCACAGACAGCTCACCATCAAGGTAGGCGGTCAACTCCTCATCGATCGCGTCGGTATCGCGGCCGCTCATACGTTGCTCTTAAAACCCTCTTCTTCCAACCATTTCGTCGTCATCGTCATTCGATTCATCGTCCGGCTCAGAATCGGTCCCAGGCACGAGTCCTTCCTGCAAGTAGGGCTTCAATAAATTCTTAAGGTTGACGCGGGCTCGCATCAACAATGACTTGACCGCTTGCACAGTCAATCCCATCGTATCGCCGATTTCCTGATAGCTCATCCCCTCGAACTTGCTTAGCAGGATCGCTGTCCGTTGCCTTTCGCCTAAAGCCTCCAAGGCCAGTAGTATAACGCGAGAACGCTCCTGGTGATCCATATTTCGGGTGGGTTGGTAGCCGCTTGGGGAAACTGCAATATTTTCCAGCAATAATCCTGAAGTTGACCCGTTCTCGGCTTTGGACAATTGATATTCCTTGCGCACCGAAACGTCTCGAACATGGTTCGAGGCGACATTGTGGGCGATGCGGTAGAGCCAGGTGGAAAACTTGGCTGCCGGAACGTAGGTTTTCCGCGATTTGTAGATTCTCAAGAAAACCTCCTGTGCCAAATCCTCCGCTTGCTCTGGACTGCGAGTCCAACCGCTCATGAATCGAATAATCTTGCGCTGGAAGCGATCCACCAAAAACTCAAACGCTAGGGCATCGTCTTCTTTCACCCGCAACATCAAAGCAACATCGGGGTCCGATAATAGCTCCTTGGGATACTGCTGGTCGGCCTGCAGCGAATCGATCTGCTGCGAATCGGCTGGGGTGAAGTTTGACACGCTGGTACCGTTTGTTTCTTATTCCTAGAAACGATTGAACCCGTCAAAATGCGACAAGTTTCTTTCGGGCTTGGCTAATCCATCAACGCACTCATCATAACAGCTTGCCAACCCTGCGGTGTGCGAAGCCCGATGAATCTATCGATGAAAAAAGCAGTGTAGCTGAAAGAAACTCGCAAGCGAAAGGCAAAGTAGGCACCATTACGCATTTGGTATCTACGGCAAATCATTGATGTGATCATTTCAGTTTTGCCATAAAGGTTGCTTTTAAGATAGCTCTTGAAACACCGGGAAAAAATTACGCAAAATCGGAAGTTCGGATATCTGGTCTGTTACATAACAGAACAAGCAGCCGGCATTGCGAGACTCATCGCGCCGGGCTTTAGGCATATGCTCTACGGCCGTCGTTATCACAAGTGCCAAATAGCCATGCATGAGCACCCACTGAGGGCATGTCGCTTGTGGACTGCTGCCAGTATGCCACTGATGTTCAACCAGACCGTCTTCAATACCGACCTGAATCGTTCTGCCGTACTCCGCAGATTCGGGGTTGTATAACGAAATTATCAGACTTTTGGAATCGAGAGTCATCGTCATTCCATCCGGGACTCCGGTTTGATTTGCCAGGTCGACCAGCACGCGGCCGGAGTCGATGGAGCCTTGCTGGATGTCTAAACGGTAAGCGACCACTTTGCGAGTGGGGGAATCGATATCGAGCAAGTCGACTGCTCCGTCAGGCCTAGGCAGGATGACCTTGCCATTGCTGCAAATCTGGTCGCTTCGGAGTTGGATCAAGCGTCGATCGCTGCGCCGCCACAAGTACAAGCCCGCCTTCTTGGTCTTGAACTCCAAATCCTTGGTACCGAAGATCAAGTTACCATCCCAGACCAATCCGTCATTGATGATGGTTCCTGCGACGTGGGCATCGACTCCTTGGATGAAGGGGTGCCAGGATCCGTCTGCGGGCTTGAAAATCCCGACCTCTCTTTCGCATCCGACAACAAAATTGCCGCGATCGGTGGGGAAGGCGAATCCAGGTCTACCTGGCAACGGAAAGGTCTTGTTGAGCCCCGTTGAAAAATCGTAGACGTTGATCGAACCGACCGTCGATTCAGGGCCATGTTGAAGGGCTACCCAAGAAAATCGGTCTTGGTCGATTGGATAGGGCCCCTCGGGGAGAAAACGAAGAGCTTCGCTCCCGGGATCGAGCAACAGTTTCGCCTCTTGAACGCTCACGCTTGCTCCTTGTCAAACGCAGAGTCAAAAGCGCGGTTGCTGGGGGAGAAATCCATCTTTTTGACGAAGGCGGCTGCCTCGCGCGCACCGAATTCGCGATCCATTCCGCTGTCTTCCCACTCGACACTCAAGGGACCGCTGTATCCAACTCGATTCAATTCGCGGATGATCTCCTCGAAGTTCACGCCGCCTCGACCGGGACTGCGGAAATCCCAACCCCGACGGTTGTCGCCGAAATTGATATGGCTACAAAGAATGCCTGATTTGCCATTGAGCGTCACCTTCGCATCCTTGATGTGGACGTGATAGATGCGATCGGGAAACTCTCGGATGAATTCCACCGGATCGACCCCTTGCCAAATCAAATGGCTTGGGTCGAAATTGAACCCAAACTCCGGCCGATGCTTGACTGCCTCCAGAGCCATCTTGGCCGAGTAAA
>JBJTAQ010000757.1:0-4072 GCA_046090945.1 Pirellula sp. | reverse complement strand
CATCGATCGGGATTTCCCGCAAAATTTCCCGAACTAGATGACTCGTGCGACGATGCACTTGAGATAATCGGTCTCTGGGCAATGGATGTTGACGGGATGATCGGCAGCAGCCCCTCGATTTTCCAAGATTTGCAGGTCCCGACCAGCTCTTCGGGCCGCTCCAAGCAGAACATCGACGAACTCCGACCTGCTGACCCGCCCCGAACAACTGCAGCTAACGAGGATCCCTTCCGAACGTAAACACCGAATAGCCAAGTAGTTGAGGCGGTGGTAGGCGGCCAGGGCTCTGGGCACTTTGTCCCTGGCTCCGGCCAGTTTCGGAGGATCCAGGATAACCATATCGTAGAGCTCTCCCCGGTCGACTCTACCCGAAAGCGCTTCGAAAAAATCCTCCTGCACCCATACAACCCGCCCCTCGATCTGATTGGCTTGGGCATTTGCTCGGGCTAATTCCAAAGCTTTGGAGCTCGAGTCAACCGCGACGATCGATTCACCGGGGGCCAATTTTTCCTGCGCGACCCGAGCAATCGTCAGCGCAAAACCTCCCGCATAGGTACAAACATCCAAAACCCTTGCTTGGTTGGGCACCCACCTAGCCGCAGCTAAACGATTCTCTCGCTGGTCGAGGTAATAGCCCGTCTTTTGACCATGAGCCAAATCCACTCGCCAAACCAACCCGTTTTCCAGAATTTCTATCGGTCCGCTCGGAACTTGACCATGGATCACCCTTTCCTGCGGGTCTATCCCCTCAGTTTTGGCCGTCTTCTGATCAACACTCAATGTAACGCTCAAGGGTGCCAACTCACCGACCAACTGGGACACAATCGATTCGATATACGGAAGGATCACCGCTGCCGTGACTTGTACGACCAGATGCCCGGCAAAACTATCGACAACCAACCCGCTGATGTGGTCACCCTCGCTATTGATCCATCGGAGGCTCTCGCTTTGCGGGTCGCTTGAAAGGATCTGCTTGCGAAGCCTGATGCACTGAGCAACCCGGCGGTTAAAGAGCTCGCCGTCGATCCACTCGTCGGGTGACCACGCATAAACGCGTACGCGAATCCTGCTATCAGGATGGTACAGGCCTCGGGAGATCCATTTTCCATCAGAGCCCAAAACATCGACCTGCTCGCCAAGCCTTGGGGGACTGACCGACTCGACCAACGATGTGTCTAAAATCCAGGGGTGTCGGCCGATCGAATCCCGACTCCTGCCACTCTTGAGCCTTACAGCGCGAATCTTGGACGAGTTGTAATACTCCACGGATTTTGCTTTCTGTTTTTTGCTCTGCAGGCCTGGCTTTGGACGGGTCGTCTCTTTCTCGGCGTTGACTATCGGCTTAGACCAGGCCAAGCTACAATGGCTTAGGTCTTTCGGCTCGAACAAGGCCAAAAAAACCATATGCGTACTTCGCTTCACGGAGCACTAGGATAAAGGTACTTGGGAATCTCGTCCAATGAAATCGAAAAGCTTATTTTTCTCGCTGCTTTCAGTAAGCCTCCTCTGCTCGGAATCTTTTGCAAGAGAGTGGGCTGACAAATCTGGAAATGTGAAGGTCAACGGAACGTTGATCGCTGCCGACCAGAAGGACATCGTCATCAAGCTCGACCAACCGGTCAAAGGCCGTGAGCTGTTGGCCATCGAGATCGCTCAACTGTCCGAAGCCGATCAGAAATTTCTTATGGTTGAAGAGAGCGAAGGCCAACTGAAGTCAGCCACCGACAAACACACTTGGTCCTTTAAAAACGGCATGACTGTTTTTGGTAAGGTCATAGGCTTCAACCGCAAAGATGTTACGCTCCAGCGTCGGCGGGGAAAACTCTACGTCAACGACCGTCCATTTGAGAACCTTCCAGAAGTCTACCGAAAGATGATTCCACGCATCGTCGAGCACTTCGAAAAGAAATCCTTCGCGAACGATTCGCAATTCAACGATTGGGTCCTTGCCCAGAAAGCCGAAGCAAGAACCTTCACCTGCGAAGGTGTTTTGATGGAACTTCCCAACGGAGATGAGTACGGAGTTCCGTTTTTCTTCTTCAAGGACACCGATCTAAAAATACTCCAACCCCAATGGGACGAATGGCTAACAGCCCACCAAGCTGCCAAAGATGATGAAGAGACAAAACGACAGCAATCGCTATATCTGCAAAGCCAAGCAGCCGCTTACCAAGAGTCGGTCCAGCAGAATCAAGCTTATCAGCAAGAGATGATGCAGATCGCTAGGATGCAATTGCAGATGCAAGCAGTTGCGGCCGGTGTCGTCAGCATGTGGGAAGTCTACCTCTACCCACCTCCAGGCGTTGCCGCTTATCCGATCTCAGTCGTCGTCAATGCTCGCAACTCCTTCGATGCAGCCAACATCGCCAGCGCCAACAACCCTGGCTACCTCGTTGGACCGATCCGAAAATTCGCGGGATACTAACGGATTTGATAGAGCCATTTCAGGGCTTGATTCATGAGATCCTCTCCAGCGCCGATCTCCGCAGGTGCAACCTGCGAATCGGCGCCATACCCACCCTCGGCAGTCGCCTCGATGGTGGGAAAGTATTGATGGTAACCATTGCAGTAACCAAAAAAGAATAGACCATCGATCCTAGCCCGCTCTCGCAATCGGATCGCATGGTTGCAAAAGAACTCGCCGCTTCCCCCCACAAACGCAATCTCCTTGTTAAGAACCGCAACCGTTAACCTTGGACGTATCCCGTCCTGATACTCGGCGACAAAGTTCTCAACAAGCTCCGGGAAGAATGCCACAGAATAGACTCCCTGGACCAGCGGATTTTTAAAGTCGGTTCGGGAGCTGAAAGTGAACCGGTCCTCTTTGAACTTGAGCGTCGGAGATTCAACCGCTTTGGACTCGACCCCTTCGTAAATCTTGAGCACTTCGCGACCCAACGCAGCACCGTACCCTAAGTAATCTCCGTGGCTACCGCGATCCACGGAGATATCCCCCGAAGCCCCTTGCATAAAAACAACCACCCCTTGTGTCTGCTCGCTGACCGCAGAACGCATCGCGCCGACATAGTCTGCCGAAAACTTGCGAATGTCCGAAGATATGTTCGTCGGATGGCCCGTAAAGTTAACGATCGTGGCGATGTTCTTGCCGGAGTCCAAAGCGTCGATTCGGAGTATCCCAAGCCGAGTGTCCAACGGTGCTGGTCGAATCTTCGTGTGCCGATTCCGATTGAAGCCTGCTAGCTCCTTGGCACCCTGCCCAATCTTGGCTGGCACCATCTGCTCATGAGCTTTGAGAATCCCATCGATCAGTGCTTGTTCAAGCTGCTGATTGTAACGGATGGCAGCAGCAAAACGCCCACGTCCTCTACCCGGTGCATCGAAGAGCTCTAGTACCGGACCATGATGCGTATGCGAGCCTGCGATAAACGACACGTCAATCTGAGCCTTGGACTTGACCTCGGCGCGTATCCTCTGAAGCGAATCCTCTTGAGGTGAACGGCCCAGGTCCAAGCCGACGATCGCCATCTTGCGACGCCCAGCTTGTATCACCACCGTCGTAGCCTTGAGCGGATCAAGCGTCCCCTCGGACAGCGAAGCATGCCGATCCCCATACCCCCACATCGGCACCGCCTCGGTCGGCGTGATATCAACCTCCGAAGCCCCAGCTTTGAATTCCTGAGAAAAACTCAAAGGCAAGTGAACCTGCAGGACAAGCAAGCTTGCCAAAAGGGGAAGCAAACCTATCGAAAATTTCATACCATGCCGCCTTGTAATAATCCGGGACACCTAAATTGCTAAACCGAAATCATAGCATTTCATAAAAGCTCGGGGGGCTAAAATATCCCGAGAGCCCAAGACAGCAAGCAAACTCCAGGCACCAGGATAACGGCCGGCCAATCAACTCCGCGACGCCGAGAAGATTCGCCGAGTGGAATCGCCGAGTAAAATCTAGGTTGTGCCGTCTCGATCCTCCTTCTAGGATTGAGCCTAAACGCCAACGAACCTGTTGAACCCTCTTTCTATTAAGGAGTTTTTATGAACGATCGTATCCACCAAGTGAATGCGTCTGGCAAGTCTCTTCGAAAGCAACTCAAAAGCGGAGTTGCATCTG
>JBJTAQ010000756.1:0-1668 GCA_046090945.1 Pirellula sp. | reverse complement strand
CTCGAACATTACGTCGACACTGTCGCGCGTCGTCCCAGGCACCTCGCTGACAATGCAGCGATCCTCTTTGGCTAGCGTGTTGACAAAGGTGCTCTTGCCCACGTTGCGCCTGCCGACGATCGCCACCTCATCGTCGGCGGTTCGATCTCCTCAGAACTGGCATCGAAATCCGGCAGACGCTCGGTAATCCAGGAGAGCAAATCCCCTTTGTTACGATTCTGAAGCACACTCACGCGGAGCAAATCGCCATATCCCAAGCGGTGGAATTCGTCGGCGTTCGAATCTTGCGTTTGGCTGTCGGTCTTGTTGGCAACCAACAACACTGGTTTGTTGATCTTGCGAAGCCTATCAGCGACCTGGGCGTCGAGTGGGACCAAACCGCTCCTGGAGTCGACGACAAAGAGCAACACATGCGCCTCTTCGATCGCCGCCAAGATTTGCGACTCGACCTGCTCGGTCAGGTTGTCGACGTCTTCGATACCGATGCCGCCGGTATCGATGAGCTCAAAGTGCCTGCCTTCATGCTCGATGAGGGTCCTAAGCCGATCTCGGGTAACACCGGCGAAGTCTTCGACGATCGCCAAACGGCGACCGGCAAGCCAATTGAAGATTGAGCTCTTGCCGACGTTAGGTCGGCCTACTATTGCAACACGTGGGATAGCCATCGCAGGACCATGGATCGTTGAGGGGGATCAGCGGAAACCCCGATGGCTCGCGATTATTTAATCGCATCGGACCTCAGGTTCCAAGCTTCAACCCAATCGGTTTCGATAAGCTCGGCTCCGAAGTCCTTGAGCAATCGCTGATGCATGTCGGGAAAGTGCCCTGCACCATAAAACACACCCAGTTTCCGCTTGCCCGCCTTGAGCTGCTCTTCGAGCACCGAAAACGCTTTGGCATTCCGCTCGGTCAGAAGAGTACTCTTTCCATCTTTATCCGCAATCCCAACCATCTGATTGTCCAGCGATTCAAACTGCTTGGCCATCGCGCGCCGCATTTTGAGTGGGTCGCGACTGAGCATCGCAGCGGTCATCTCGGCTTGATTTTCATTAGCTTTCTTGGACGCCTGCATGGCAAAGCCCGCACCCATCAAGCGAGCCATCATGCTGATAATCCCGTCATTCCGCTTGGCCATATCCTCGCCAAACTCGCTCGGATTCATGTCCGCATGGACAAAGTTCCTGGCCGTATAGTCAACTTCCTCGAGCTGGAACGAGAGCTTCAACGCGTCTTTCATCCCGGTCTGCAAGGAGCTGATCGGATTCCCACCCCCGCGCCGACGCTCGTTTTTTCGTGGTCTGTCGGTCGACTCGGCCACCAACTCATACAGCACAGCCTCGTAACCCTTGAACATACTGTTGAGCCGTTGATAGTAAGACTTTTCTCCGATGTGGACCGCTCCGATCAAGTCGATCACAGCGCCGGCATAAGGCCCCGAGGCGATCTTGTAGGTGACCACCGCGCATTCAAGCGCTTGCGGCGATCCCGAGTCAGACTCTTTGACCCGCAAAAACAAAGGACTTTTGTCCTTGTCCTTGGCCCCGGTAGCATCCTCGGATTTGGGCTCTGTTTTGGTCTCTGTCGGCTTGTTTTCTTGGCCAAGTAACTGCTTGCAAAAACCGTTTGCACCCCAGGCAATCGAGAGCAGCAGCATCGCAAATTTGAGCC
>JBJTAQ010000755.1:0-3434 GCA_046090945.1 Pirellula sp. | reverse complement strand
TCACCGCCAGATGGACGGTCGATGCGTAGTGGGTCCAATCGGAGTTCCAGTTCATCGCTCTAGTTGTCTTGCACCAACTTGAGGATCGACTCGCCTTTGCCACTATCAATCATGACATAGACCTCACCTTGAGCGTCTTGGCCAAAGGCAAGCACGGGCAACCCTCCAGCAACAACCTCTTCATTTCGAATCGCCTCGCGAGCGCCATCTTCAAGTGTCAGTGCCCAGACACCTCCTGAAACATAGTCCGCATAGAGGTATTTGCCCTGTAGTTCCTTCAGTCTTTCGCTGCGATATACACGGCCACCTGTAATCGATTTGCCGACGCTGTGATCGTAAGCCCAAACGGGATCGATCGCATTGGAGGAATCAGCACCTGGGGTTCGGTTGCCAAAGGTGTAAGCTCCTTCGCGAACACTCCATCCGTAATTGCCGCCCTTGGTCACGACATTGACTTCCTCCCAAAGGTCTTGGCCGACATCAGCGCACCAAAGTTTCCCGGTCTTGCGATCAAACGCGATTCTCCAAGGATTTCTGAAGCCATATGCGTAGATCTCAGGACGGACGCCCTCGAGGCCAACGAAGGGATTGTCCGCAGGAACTTTGTAAGCGGCATTTTCCGATTTCTGATCGACATCGATCCTGAGGATCGAGCCCAATAGTTGGGTTCGGTTTTGACCGTTGGCCTTCGGATCGTTGCGTGCGCCACCATCCCCGAATGCGATGTATAAATACCCATCGTTTCCAAACTCGATCGCCCCCCCGTTATGGTTTTGGTAAGGCTGTGGCACAACCATGATCACTTCCTCGGAGTTTGGATCCCCTTTGAGCTTGTCACCAGCCATGGTCTTGAACCGAGAGATGACCGACTCATGTGTTTTAGGCCTGGTGTAACAGACAAAGAACTGTCCGTTTTCTTGGAAATTGGGATGCATCGCCAAACCCAGCAGTCCCTGCTCATTGGCCCCTGGGCTGTTCCATTTCGTCACCCGATCTTCAATGTCCAAGAAGACCTTTGCTAGTTCGACGTTCGGATCGTTTTCGAAGGTATAGATCGTCCCACCCTGATCCAGAACGTAGAGTCGCTTGGAATCACCTGGCGCATAGGTCAGTTCCAGCGTTCGGCGAGGTCGATTGACGGTGCCATCCTCATCGACAGCGACCCAGTTCTCCCACTTGAGCTTGGGAAACGCTAATGTCGGCTTGAGTTTAAGTTTGCCGTCGACCGGCGATGTGATTCCGCCATCATCGGCCAGTTCTCGGATTTTTATGTTGCGAAAGGAGACGAGGTTCCCGTGGTCTTGCAGGCAGATGTAACCCTCGCCCGCTTTCCCGAATCCAGGGAATTTCGAGAACTTGCTTTTCTCCACGAGTTCATCCCAGCGTTTGTCACCCAATTTGAATTGGTAGTACACGACACCATTCATGGAGACTTCACACCCTCGAGGCGAGATTCTCAGGAATAACTGGTTCCACTGTCCTGGTGGACGGGTTGCATCCGGAATTTCGGTCTCTCCGGCCCATCGCATCGGATAGGGTTGGAACATCTGGTAGAGCCAACCGGCCTTCTGCGGATCGTGTCCGTCGACGTTATCTTGGATCTGGACTTCGGGCCCACTCTGCCAAGGCGCTGGATTGTCTTCGGTCACATGAAACATCAGACCGCTGTTGCCACCTTTGGAAATGTTGTAGTCGAGGGACAACTCAAAGTACTTGTACTTTTTGTCGGTGATGATATCGCCTGCGTTCTTGCCTTCGCGAACGATTGCACCATCGACGACTCTCCAGCCATCGGAGATCGCATCCTTTTTGTAGTTCCTCCAACCCTGCGTGGTTTTTCCATCGAACAAGAGTTTCCACCCTGCGACGGTCTCGGCGCGGGTAAGAGTGTTTGCGGGTTGCTCTGCGAGAACCGCTGAAGCGAATCCTGTGCAGGCCAAAAGGCTCAAACAAAGGCCGGAAAGATAGTTTGTGGACATTTTCATGATCGGTGCTCAGCAAACTTCAAAAAGGAACAGAAAAATAGTAGAACAAAAAAAGCAACAGCTGGGATTATATCCGTAATAAATTACTCGGGCTAACCCCATCACAGTTCGGTATCTTGGAGTCTCTTGAGTTTTGCTCGGAGAGACTCTTTTTGCGAAGGTTCGCAGCATTCGATAAGTTGCTCTGTGTAAAACCTTGCAGAATCGATCAGGTGGTTTTCCTCGGCGATGGCGATCGCTAATTCCAAGGCCCGGGTTCTGACCAGCGGTTCCGGGGGTGGCGAGCGGTACAAGGCGGCTTTGCGGAATGCGGCCAATGCCTC
Organism: Pirellula sp.; assembly: GCA_046090945.1. GTDB lineage: Bacteria > Planctomycetota > Planctomycetia > Pirellulales > Pirellulaceae > JBKCUI01. The sequence goes on along the minus strand of JBJTAQ010000755.1, from coordinate 1,126 downwards.
CAGCGGCCTTTGCACACTCTGAAGGCACATGCCCAGTTGCATGCTCGCCCGAGCTCGGATAGCCGGGACTTTCGATGCCTCTTGCAGAAGCTCGACAGCTTGGTCTTGCCGGCCTAACTGACGCAGTGCGACAGCCCAAGCGATCAAGATCTCTTTTTGGTCAGGATGCCTCTGGTAACGGCTCGAACAGACCTTCACTCGACGATTGGCAAGATCCGTTTCGGCTTGCTCCAAGGCATATCGATTCTCGTCGCTTGGACGCTGAGCATTGGATTTGCGAGCCTGTTCGAGCGACATGCTCGCCAAATGGATCGAAAGATCTTCCTGGAGCATTACCAATGGTTCGTGTTCTGGGCAAAACTGGACACCAGCATCGAGCACGCGACGCGCATCGGTCCAACGCTCCTGATCGACGTAGATTTGGCCCAACTCGACGTAAGGTTCCGGATTGGCCGGAGCGTTGCGAATCGCCTGCTCGAGTTCTTGAGACCTTTGAAGCGGAATCGATTTGGGCGTGGCCTGAGCTTGGCCGATAGGATTGTTGCGAACGAACAAGCTATCGGTGTCGGAATACTTGGCGAGTAACTTCGAGCCAACCTCGGAAGGTGATGGGCCAGTGGTGGGTGCTGGTAAAGCTGGTTCGTTGCTAGCAGGCTCTTTGGGTTCCATGCTGGAATTATAACCTTGCCCGAACCGATTGACAAAACGTCAGCCCGGATGGCAGTTCGCCGTCTGAGCGATTAGAGAGGCTGCCATCCGGGCTGAGTTAGCATTTCAATGCGAAAGCGAAACAACTAAACGACCAAATCGGTCTCTTGCCCAGGTGTCGGGATCCAATAACGGCCCTTATCATCTGGCTTGATAGGAGCTTCGTCATCAAACGAATCGATTGCGTCAAAGTCAGCCAGACCGATCTTGCTGTTGATGCACTGATCCCATTTGAGAAGCTTACCGGTATAAGTCGCCATACGCCCCATAATGGATGTCATGGTGCTGATGGCTCCGTAGTCGCCTTCGTTGGGGATCTCTCCCTTGCGAATTTGAGCAAAAAGATCGACGTGCTCTTGGGCCCAACCGTTTTCACCCGCAGGAGCCCGCCAGACGATTTCGTTCTTCTTGTTGTAGA
>JBJTAQ010000754.1:0-2326 GCA_046090945.1 Pirellula sp. | reverse complement strand
GGGACACGATCGCCCAGAGACTTCGAAGGTATACCGAATCCTGCGGACTTCATCTCCAAGGGATCAAATAGCCGTTTTTGAATTTGATCCTCCCAGGCTTCCTGGCGAAGTTCTTCGAGGACCGCACCGAGCGCCATGTATCCGAGATTTGAATAGAGAAATTTCGGGGCCTCGGATTTTTTTGCGGTTGGGGTATCTTCGGCTGTATCGCGCGATTGGTCCATCCACCAATGCATCGCATTGCGGCGATGGGAAGTGGTTGGGGTTTTGGGGTCGGCGAATTGATTCCAAGGTGGATTGGCCGGTGCGCCGCTGGTATGGTGGACCAATTGCTCGATCGAAACATTCGCCCATGGCGAATCGGTCACTTTGGGATCCTTGGCAAAAACCTCCCCGAGGGTAGTTTGCCAGCTGAGAAGTCCCTGGTCGACTGCCATCGCGACCATGGTGGCTGTCATGCTTTTGGTGCACGAACCGAGGTGCATCGGGTGCTCGAGAGCCAGCGGGTCGGTCGAACCAGAGCGGCGAAACCCTACGGCTTGTATATCTCGGATTTTCTGAGTGTCGAATTGGCCTGCGATCAGACCTGGCAGTTTGTGTTTTGAGCGGATCTGTTCGAGGGCCGACGCGAAGCTGTCGGCCGCAGGATTTTCCGCGGGTTTCTTTTCGGCTGGTTTCTTTTGAGCGGGCCGCTCGGGTTCGGGGTTCTGCGCGTAGGCCGATAGTGATTGGCAAACCGTGCACAGCGAGAACAAGAGAGAACTTAGGCGGCGGAATTTCAAACGGAGACTCGGGTCGTTCAATTCGGTTCCTCCTAGAATCTTTTTTCAATCGATTGCGTGGGTAAAACTAAGTGATCCTGGTTGTTAAACCTAGCTGGATCGGCCAGTTTTTTGGTATGGTAATTGCTCGCTGTTGCATGGTCTGCAAGACTTGGTCTCGAAGGAGTCCAAACTGGCAGTTCGACGACGGTTATACCAAAACAAGAGCTTCGCCTAGGAAGCATCGCGTAGAAAAATTCCTCAAGGAGAAACGGAGAGTAACGTCCTATGTTCATGTACTTGATCTTGATGGCCCCAGCGATTTTGCTTGGAATGCTTGCCCACTTTTGGGTCCAATCCGCCTATCAGAAGATGAGCCAGGTGCCGGCGCGGATGAACGGTTACGCAGCGGCCCGTCGCATTCTCGACGCCAACGGGCTTCATGAGATTCCCATCGAGGAATCGCACGGAGTGATGTCGGACCATTACGATCCGACCGAAAAGGTGGTCCGTTTGAGCTACGACGTGTATCACGGACATTCCATGTCGGCAGTGGGGATTGCGGCCCACGAGGTTGGTCATGCGATTCAAGACGCCCGAGGGTACGCTCCGCTGGTGGTTCGAAACCTAGCGGTCCCGGTAGCCAATTTTGGTAGTTCCTTGGCCTCGTTCGTCGTTAGCATCGGTGTTTTCCTAATGATCGGTGGATTGTTCAAGTTCGCTAGCTGGGCGCTGTTGTTGGGTGTGATTGGATTTGCAGCGGTGGTGGTATTCCAACTGGTGAATCTGCCGGTGGAGTTCAATGCTAGTTCACGGGCCAAGGATCAATTGCTGGCCAACGGGATCATCAGCAATAGCGAGTTGACCTACGTCAGTTCGGTTTTGACGGCCGCAGCCATGACTTATGTCGCCGGAACTTTTAGCTCGGTCATGAGCCTCGTCTACTACGCGATGCAGTATGCTATGGTCTCAGATCGTGAGAGTTGATCGAGTCTAACAGAGGAAAACCGATGATTGAAAAAGCTTCCTTTCTCCGAGAGCCCAGGATATGGGCTCTCGGATCTTTTTTTGTTTTTAGCAGTCTAGCGGTGGTTGCCCAGGAACCGCATAGACTCCAAGACGGATTTCAGGTCGCGCCGAGCGATTGGCCATGGTGGCGTGGTCCGCATCGCAACGGCACAGCATCCAGCGACCAGGCTCCGCCGGTCCAGTGGGATGCAACAAACAATGTGGTTTGGAAAACTCCGATCCCAGGTCGGGGGTACGGATCGATGTGTTTGGTCGGCGATAGAGTCTACTTAGCCACCTCCGATGAGTCGACGGGATCTCAGTCGGTCGTGTGTTTGGACCGAGCGAATGGCAAAGTTCTTTGGATGAGGGTCGTTCACGAACAAGGTGGGATGAGGAAAAACGAGAAGTCGACCGCTGCGTCGTGCACGCCGGCTTGTGATGGCCAACATATCTATGTTGCCTTTCCGAACGATGGGCGTCTGATGGCAAGTGCTCTGAGTCTTGAGGGCCAAGTCGTTTGGCAGACGAAGATCACCGACTACATCGAGCACCAA
>JBJTAQ010000753.1:0-2814 GCA_046090945.1 Pirellula sp. | reverse complement strand
GTCGCATCACGCGGCAGCAGGTCGATGAAGGTGTTCATGCGACTCGATAACCGGAACATCGCCAAGCCACTAGCGACCTCAAGCCGTTCGAGAACTCCGGTGCGACTCAGGATCTGCAGCGTCGAATTGACTGCCTCGGAGGTCGCCGACTGGGATATCTGATCCTTGATCTCCTCGGCGGTCAGTTCGATCGGATCCTCTGGGCAGGACACGAGAAAGTCGTAAACGGCCCGCAAGACTTCCTTGGATGGATTCGCATTCTCGATGAAGAATTCCTGGATGTAGCGATCCTGGGGACTGAATAACAGCACGCACTGGGAGAGCAAACCATCCCGTCCTGCGCGGCCAGCTTCTTGATAGTAGGCTTCGAGCGTACCCGGCATGTTGTAGTGAATCACGTACCGCAAATCGGGTTTGTCGATCCCCATCCCAAAGGCATTCGTGGCAACAATCGCCTTGAGCTCACCTGCCATGAACTTGTCCTGAATCAACTTGCGCTGCTCTGGAACCAGACCGGCATGATAAGCTCCCACTGAGAGCTTGAGCTCCTTGCCAAGCTGCTCGACCAAAGCTTCGCAGCGTTTCCGAGTGGCCACATAAATGATCCCCGATTCGTCTCGACCGGCGAGAAAATCGTGCAGGTGTTTGTCTTTATCCCGATCGCTCATGCAGAAAGCAGAGCCGAAGTACAAGTTGTCGCGGGCAAAGCCGGTGATGAAGGTGCGGGCGGCTTTTAGCTGCAGGCTTTCGAGGATGTCGGTTCGAACCCGAGGGGTGGCCGTGGCCGTCAAGGCAATGGTTTGAACGTTGCCCAAGGCTTCGCGGAACTTGCCGAGCCGCTGGTAGTCTGGCCGAAAGTCATGTCCCCACTCGCTGATGCAGTGGGCTTCATCGATCGCCAGCAATTGGATCGGAGTGGCTCGGATCGCATCGAGAAACCGAGGATTGCGAAGCCGCTCGGGGGCAACGTACACCATCGAGAACTTACCCGAGGCGACTTGGTCAAGCCGCTCTGATTGCTCTTGCAAGGACAAGGAACTATTGATGAGCGTGGCCGATATCCCGCGTTTTTGCAATCCGTCGACCTGGTCCTTCATCAGGGCGATCAATGGCGAGACCACGATCGTCATTCCAGGCCGGACCAAACTCGGAAGCTGGTAGCAGAGACTTTTTCCGCCTCCGGTAGGCATGACGCATAGGCAATCCTTGCCGGAAATGACATGCTCGATCACTTCCTTTTGCCCACGCCGAAAAGTCTGCAAGCCGAACTTGGCTAAAGCTGCCGATAAATCCAGCGCACTTTCGGATACAGTCATGAGCCAAGCGGATAAAGGCGAAAATAGGAATAGGTGGACTCCCGGCACCAACCGTCGTAGTTTACCGAATTCGGGGATAAGCGACAGCAACCCGCCTGATGAGTCCGGAAATTGGCTGGGCAAATTCAAGGTTTATGCAGAACAAATGGCCAGGAAGCCGGGAAATTTATCGCTGGTAAACTTTCCCGAATAAACCGACTTGGACAGTTGGGGAACCTGCGAGCAACATGGTAAACTTTTAGGAGGCCCCCGGGCCGTCCCTCATCATGACGCAACTGCCTAGCTTTCGAGATTCAATGATTTCCCACGCGATGATTTCCGACGCGCTTCGAATCGATTTTCGACAGTGCCTTTTTCGTTTTGCCAAGTCGTCTTTGTTGGTCTGTGCCGTTAGCCTTACGATCACCAGACTTGTATCAGTCGCGGTGGCTCAAGACCCGTTCGATGATCAGTCAAGCAACCCAGCCCCTCGCGCTGCGACTAGCTCCCAAAACTCGGGGGCTTTTGTCGATTCCAACGAGACCAACGCCGTTGTACGCTCGCTGCGAGCCAATCCGCCAACAACACCGCGAGAAATTGCCCAAGCCGTCGGCCTGATGACACGGATTCGACGTTGGGACGAAACCGCACGTTGGCTCGATAAACTTGCCGAGCAACCGATCGATGGACCAACATCCATCGAAGTTCTTCGAGTCGCAGGTCCTCGCGTTTGGGCCGCCATCGAAGCCAACGCAGGAGCATTCAAGCCAGAACAATTGCAGCTTATCGGAAAACTTAGGAAACTCGCTGACGACGAAGTCCACTCGCCGGAGAACTTGGCCCGACAAGTCAACCGGTTGACGAGCCCCAATCAACCCGACCGCTTAGCTGGCTTTGATGCGATCCGTTCTGCCGGAAATTCCGGTATCGCTGCCTTGCTCAACGCCGTGATGCGCCCAAATGGATTGAACCCCACGAACTCGATGATCGAAGCTTTCTCGCTGCTTGGCCCAAACGCCACGGCAGCTTGGCAAGCTGCCATGAGCACGCCGCACAACGAGGCTCGCGATCGCCTGATACAACTCGTAAATCGAGCTCCTCAGCCAACCATGGGTTCGGAACTTCTCGCCTCGCTATACGATCCGACCATTCCTGAAACGACCAAAGAAGCCGTTCGGAAATCCCTCTCGGATCGCGGCAAAGCGGTCCCAGAGGCCAAACAGGCTTACGACTACAATATCGCAATACTCGATAAATCGCTCGATCAGTATCGCCAGCTCTCGGCCTTGAACGATGTCGATACCCGCAGCATTTGGATACTCAACCCAGACGGACGGGGCGTTTCGACTCGACCAGGAAATGGTGCCGATCAAGCTCTGTCGCGGGCTGCCCAAGCCGGCGCGCAAGCCCTGAGGACAGCCCCAAGCGGCGATTTGGTCTCAGCCCGTGCCATCGCTGCTTATCTGGAGAACTTTGCCCGGGGTGATTCGTCCACGCTTGCAAACGCAGAGGTCTTTCA
>JBJTAQ010000752.1:0-2333 GCA_046090945.1 Pirellula sp. | reverse complement strand
GAACCGGTGGGACACCTGCCGGTGACCAAACTGTTTCATCGTGGAGATCACAATCAGCCAACGAGGGAGGTTGCACCCGGCAAGTTGACGGTTCTGGTTGCTGAGGGGAACGACAAGCGACTTCCGGCGGATGATCCTGCGATTCCGACCAGTGGACGCCGATTGGCCTTTGCGAAATGGTTGACCCAAAATGATCCTCCAAATCCGCTGTTCGTAAGGGCACTGGTCAATCGAGTTTGGATGCACCACTTCGGCAAAGCGATCGTGGCCACGCCCGGGGACTTTGGCAAGCTAGGTTCACCCCCGACCCATCCACAGTTGCTCGATGAATTGGGTTTCGATTGGATCGAGCATGGTTGGAGCCTCAAGCATTTGCATCGAAGGATCATGCTATCGACGGTGTATCGCCAAAGCTCGGTACGCGATGCACAGCGGGATGCGATCGACTCGGAGAACCGATATTATTGGAGAAGGGATCTGCAACGCCTCGATGCCGAAGTTTTACGGGATAGTGTATTGGCACTGGCAGGGCAGCTTAAGACCGATCTGTATGGTCCACCGATCCCTTTGCAAGAGGACGACGCAGGACAGGTTCGCATCGACCCGAGTCAGCCTCGGCGGAGCCTTTATGCCAAAGCACGAAGGACACAACCCGTAGCGATGCTTCAAGCGTTCGATGCGCCGGTGATGGGTATCAACTGCGATATTCGACCCGCTTCGACCGTGGCGACTCAGTCCCTGATGATGATGAATAACGAGTTTCTTTTGGACCAAGCCGACAAGCTGGCCAAGCGAATCGCCGAACGTACTGCCGTTCAAGTGGTCGCTGATCCAACTGCGGTGGATGATCCGCTTTCGAATTGGAAGCTTCCCTCGGCGCCTGCAAAGCGGTGGCGGTTTGGAACAGGAAAATACAATCGTGAGACAGGCAAACTCGAGAGCTTTGCTGAGTTTGCAAACTTCAGTGAAGGCCGTAGTCTGCCCGGGAATCAGATCCCTGATCCGGCAACGGGTTATGCTTTCTTGACAGCAAGCGGAGGACATCCTGGCAACGCTTCTTATCCTGCGATTCGTCGCTGGATCGCACCTGGTGCTGGGACTGTGGAAATCATTGGTACGCTATCGCATGGGAGCGAAAACGGGGATGGAGTCATTGGGCGGATCAGTTCCAAGCATGGGGTTGCTGGTAGTTGGAACATCAAATCCGGATCGGTGGGGACACCTGCGACGAGTCTTGCGGTCAAGGCAGATGATGCCATCGATCTGGTGCTCGAATGCGGAGAGCATGAAACCTCGGACTCGTTTAGTTGGACCGTCAAAGTTACCTTTATCCCGAGCGATCCGAGTGCAAGTCCGAGTGTGTTTGATTCGACGACCGGTTTTCAGTTACAGCAAGAGGACTATTCAGCGATCGGCCGACAAATCCTGGTCGCTTGGGATACCATCCTTCATCGACGACCTAGCGACAACGAGCTCGGTGCGCTCGGGCGATTCGTGCAGACGCAATTGGAGTTGCTTTGCCGCCAACCCGAACGTCTCAGCGGGGGCAACAGCGCTACACGCCAAGTTCTCGTCAATGTGTGCCAGATGCTTTTGAGCTCCAACGAATTCCTCTACATCGACTGACCTAATATACATTTCCCCTTTTATCAATCTATCTATGTCGAAGATCAAGCCGAACGCAGAGATCATGCAACAGGAGCGCCGAAGGTGGCTCGAGCGATTTGGGATGGGGGTTGGTGCGATTGCGCTCGAATGGATGCTGGCGAAGGACTCGTCCAGGGCTGAGCCACCGATACTCAAGGACAAGCCGCATCGGGATTTGGTATCGCGACCGACGCATTTTGAGCCGAAGGCCAAGGCGATGATATCGCTGTTTCAGCACGGTGGACCATCCCACATGGACTTGACCGATCCGAAACCTGAGTTGACGAAATTTAGCGGGACAGACTATCAGGGTGAGGTGGGATATTCGTTTGTCAATCAAGCCAGCAAGAAGCTTCTAGGAAGCCCGTTTGCTTTTGCTCCGAGGGGAGTTTGTGGGACAGAACTCTCGGAGTTGTTGCCGCATACGGCGGGTGTCGTCGATGATCTGTGCTTGATTCGGAGCATGCATACTGGGAACAACGGGCATGAGGTATCGATCCGATACTTTCACGGAGGTATACCGGGCGTATTAGGGCGGCCGACTTTGGGCTCGTGGTTGACGTATGCACTCGGCAGCGAGTCGCAGGATCTACCTGCTTACATGGTCTTGAGCGACCCGGGTGGTCATCCGGTCGATGGTGTGACGGATTGGTCCAGTGGGTTCATGCCGGCGCTGTTTCAAGGGA
>JBJTAQ010000751.1:0-1256 GCA_046090945.1 Pirellula sp. | reverse complement strand
GTTTGGAAAGACAACGCTTACCGAGATTTTGTTCTTTCTGGTTCCGTTTGTGATCGCAGTACTCATTGATTTGAGATCGCACTCAAAGTCGACCGAACCAGTATCAATAAAAGATGCTACAATTTGGTCGGCAATTTGGATCCTTTGCTCGGCCCTATTCGCCATATTTATCTGGAGAGCGAGAGGAGCCGAAGCCGCGAGTCTTTATGCCACGGGCTACATTATGGAAAAGGCCCTCGCCGTTGACAATCTTTTTGCCTTCTATTTGATTTTTAAATCGTTCGGCTTGATTCAAGAAAATACACAACACCATCAGCATCGGATTCTCTACTGGGGGATCCTTGGAGCAATATTCCTAAGGATCTTGTTTCTTGGATTAGGGGCCTTTGTAGTGAATATCACCCCAGCTATCTTGATATTGTTTGGATTGATCGTTCTGTGGACTGTTTACAAAATGTGGAATGGTGGCGATGACGACGAAGGCGAGGTTGACTATACGAATCACTGGTCTGTGAGGTTCGTTAAGCGGATGGTGAAAACAAATCCTTCGATCGAAAGTGGGCGTTTTTTTCTCGGCGGTGTTACCCCACTATTTCTGTGCCTAGTTTGTATCGAGGCGTGTGATGTCGTTTTCGCCTTTGATTCGATGCCCGTCATTATTGCCGTAGTCAGAGACCCCTATTTGATGATTACGGCAAGCCTCTGGGCCGCAGCTGGGTTGCGCAGCTTGTACTTCCTTCTAGTCGCAGCACAAAATTTGTTTTGGGCTTTAGATAAAGCCGTGATGCTGCTTCTTGTATTCATATCCGTAAAGCTTATTTCAGCTGGGTTTCCTGAATTTATCAACACCTGTATTGGTGGATTTAACTACTTGAATTTATCAACTATTGAGTGGCGGTGCGATTGGCATCTTCACGTCCCGAATTGGATGAGCCTATCTGTCGTAGCGTCATTGCTGTCCGGAGGCATCCTTTACTCAATCTTGGTTCCCCAAAAGGAAAGAGAATCAATTGGATAGAATTGATGCCTCATGATCGATCTACTTTTTCCCTCTTCAAACTTCGAGCTTATTTTATGAATGAACCAACTGAATCCGAATGGACTCACTTACACGATCAAACAAAAAGAAACCCGTTTTTTGGTGAGGTGCAATTTCGATTGCTGCCTGATCAGAGGAAACAGGTTAAGTTGATCATCAAGCCATCTGCTGAGCTAGGATACGAACTCGCTTGTGCGGCCCTAGCCATCGACGCGTC
>JBJTAQ010000750.1:0-7395 GCA_046090945.1 Pirellula sp. | reverse complement strand
TCGAGCGGTGTTTGCTGGGCAGGTTGAAGGGGCTCGGAAATGGTGACGTTCCTGTAAGGTCGCTCTGTGTGCCGTGAAATACTTGGGCACAATCGGCCGGCTGCAAGCCGAGAAACACTCAAAATATTGTAACCAAACCGTGACTTACGAACAGAACGGGCCCCGACTCTTTGAGAGAATCAGGAGAACCGAACCCACCCTAATTCTTGGTAGATCTTTTGAGAATCCGCCGCTAGTGTTTCGATAGTTCCGAAACACAAGTGGGTTGTTTAGGGGCAAATAATGACTTTCGGCGATGCTTTAAGACCGGAACCCCACTACAATCCGAGGGTTGGATCGATTGTTGGTGTCGTCTATAGGACCGTTGCATACATAGCCCAAGGGTTGTAAGCCATGAAGAGAACTTTTTGCCGGTATTTCGCGGGCATGCTGCTCGTAGGTGGACTGGTTTTTGGTAGTCAACCATCGGCTTTTGGCCAGTTTACAGGTGGTACCGGGGGATTCGGTGGAGGTGCCGGAGGGCTTGGCAGTCTCGGTGGACTCGGAGGTCTGACCGGCGGAGGCTTGGGAGGTAGCACCGGTGGGTTCGGCGGAGGAACTGGGTTCGGCTCAGGGGCTTTAGGCGGAAGCACGGGAGGTTTTGGAGGTGGCGGCCTAGGTGGTCTCACCGGCGGCGCAACGGGCGGGATCGGTGGCTCAACAACGAACTTTCCTGGAACATTCGGTGGTCCAGGGGTGACTGGCCAAAATGTGATCGGCAATCTGAACACCCGTCCGATCACCGCCACCGGTGGAACCGGCGCATCGCAATTTGGAGTCGGAGCAAGCGGTGGAACTAGTGGTGGAAGTGCATTTGGTTCCAATGCCTTTGGCGGCACAACCGGAGGCTTCGGTGGAGGTTTCGGCGGTGGCTTAGGTGGTGGACTTGGTGGCGGCCTTGGTGGCGGCCTTGGTGGTCTTGGAGGCGTCGGTGCACTTGGTGGCCTAGGTGGTTTGAACAATCGCAACCGCATGGGTGCTACCGGTCAGATGGGCATGGGCGGTCAGCAACAAGGTCGTAAGCCGATACGCGCCACGGTACGCCCTGATTTCAAGGTCGCGACAGGGTCCGTTCCATCGTTTAACGCGAGACTTCAAGAACGCATCACTCGTTCACCGATCCAAGCTCGCATGCAAGGCGTTAATGTTTCGCTAACGGGTGGGCAGATCACCCTCCGAGGAACCGTCGCTAGCGAAGCGGATAAGCGTTTGATGGAACGGATGATGCTCCTGGAGCCTGGAGTGAACTCGGTTCAAAACGAGTTGGTTGTCCAGGATTCTGACCAACCTGCAGAGACGGTGCAAGCTGTCCAGAACTAGGGCCGAGCGATCCGTTGGTTTGACCTGCGGATTGAGGAAACGGTTGAGCGCCTACGAGTAGCGAGGGACTCAGTCCAACCGATGGAACATGAAATAGTGGCATGCTGCCACTTTGAACCGATCGGTTCAGATCCACCTTGTTCAGATCGTTCCCGATGGTCGATGCTTGCACTGCGCTAGGGTTTAGAACTGTGCTACTGGGCATCGCTTGAGGAGCGCCAGGATGGACAGAAGTGCCTGTGTAATCCATTGGAAGCGATGTCGCTGGAGAGACTGCTGGCAATTCCCCTTGCCGCGCTCGTTCAATCAACTCGTTTGCTTGTTCGGGCGTCAGCAGTGGTTGCACGCGAGAAGCCGATCGAGCGGGCATTTGAATCGTCGTTGTTTTGGGTCTATTTTCTAATCCAGCGGACGATTCCGCAGAGAGTGGCATCGCCGCTGAAGCTTGGATGACTTGGCCTTCCTTGGCTTCGTCTGTCCAACCTGGCAGGAGCAGTGTTGCCGCATTGCCTCGCAATACCTTTCCGTCTTGCGACTTGAAGGTAGGAATTAGCATGATGCGCTTTTTCGGTCCTGGTGCTGCATCCCACGGTACCCAAATGCTGTAGGAAGCACCCAGATCGCTCTGTGAAAAATGAGTGGTGAATTGCTCCTCGGTATAGCGAAATCGCTTATCGGCCTGATCCATTCCTTGAGAGGCCAGCGCGCTGCCCGGTTGCGTGGAATCGGAGTCATCAAAACCGTAAATCATCAACTCGCCATCGACGGGTATTGCTTGTGATTTTTCATTGTAGAAGTAGATTCTTCCGCCAAAGCCGCGCGTCGGGGGTTTTCCAGGGACGGAAATAATGTCGTGCACCCAAGTAACGTTCATGCTCTGAGGAATCTGGTATTCCTTCTTCTGGAACCAAGACTTCTTCTCGCTCTCTTTGGCCCCTTTCCCTTTGGTATTGCCCTCCATCATGCTAGCGCAGCCGCTCGATAGCATCAGGCACATCGTGCCCAGGACCACTCGGAACGCGTAAAGATTGAATTGCATAGGGATGTCTCTTATTTAAAAATCGCTTGACGTTACTCTTGATACGCGGCGGTTAGGGCTTGCGAACTGGCTGGATGGTGTTCGTAGCTGGAGCCACCGTCACAGGTTGAACGGCAGGTTGCAACGGTGCCGATTGGCTCTTGAGCAACGATCGAGGTGGAATGCGACTCGATGTGTTCACAGTCGGCTGGCTTTGGATGACGGCCCCCTCGGGAATCCCCTCGATGATGATCTCTCCGCTGGGAGCTGGAAACGAAGGGTCCTGATAGATCTGGTTTGGATAGGCTGGCCCTGTGGGAACAGCACTTGGTGGGAATTGGCTAGGCATCGCTTGTCCCGGTACGGATGGATATCCGGGCATGCTCGCTGGTGCCTCGACCATGGGTGTCAAATACGTCGGCTCTCTGGGAGTCGCTGGATCGACACTGCCGACATCTCCGGTCGGATTGGTATCCGGATAGATCACAGGACTGGATGCAGGTCCCCAGAGCCCATTGCCCTCGGAGAGCCCCACATCACCGTAGATATTAAGGATATCCGCCAAACACCAGCTCATGCGCGAGGACTCAACCTGCTTGATCATGTCGAGTTTGTTCGGGTCGTTGTAATTGATAACCCGAGGGGTCATCACGACCAAAAGCTCGCTTCTCTTCTCAACCTCCGAATCGTATCGGAACAACCAACCTGCAAGCGGGATATCGGCAAGCCATGGAATGCGCCGAGACTGTGTGCTGCGCTGTTTGGTGATCAAACCACCGAGAATCACCGTCTGGCCGTCATAAGCAGTGACCCGTGTTTGAGCGAGCGTCTGATTGAAGATCGGAGCCTCGATGGCTTGTGCTTGTCCAGTCACACCGGTTTGAAAACCGATAGGAATACCGCCATTGGGATCGATGTTCGATCGGCTCACAGCAACGATCATGTTGATCAAGCCATCTTGGTTGGTCCGAGGTTGGATCTGCATGGTCAGACCTGTGTTCACATAATTCACACCGGTCGTCAATCCATTAATACCATTCGTGGTTCCGGTCAGAGTCGGTACCGATTGACCAACATTGACTACCGAGATGTTGTTATCGATGGTCATCAAGCTAGGGCGGGAAAGAATCTGCACGCGATTGGCATCCTGTAGCATACGGAATAGCAAACCGACCGATTCGCTACTTGCCGCAAGCACTAGGCCGCCGTATCCAAGATCCGAACTCGATCGCCCCATCGCGAAACTCGACAAGCCCTGACCTGCGACATTCTGAGGTCGACGCTGTGGAGAGTTTGGACCAAACGGTGTATTCGAAATATTGAAAGGAGGACTTGTCAGGGTACCACCCGTAGCGCTATTGCGGTCGAACAACAAGGAGTCTTGCAACCCTAACTCCGTTCCCATTTCAAACTGGTCATTGAGCGTCACCTCCGCAATCAGGATCTCGACGGCGATCATCGGCTGCTGGCGATCCAACCGCTCAATCACCTGCTTGATCTGCTGCATATACCTAGGCGTAGCACTGATGATCAAACTGTTGGTCGATGGCTCCGAAACGACGAACACCTCACGGTCGATCCTTTCAAACAGACTGATCGCTTGGCCGGTAACCAACTGCTGAGTAATGACGGTCCGCTGGTTGGTCAGCAGTGTATTGAGAGCATTAAACACATCGATCGCATTGGCATTTCTCAGCCAAACCACCTCGTTGTTCCGCTGCTGACCTCCGGTTTCGTCCAAGCGATACAACAAGGCTTCGATCACTTCGAGATCCGAGGGGGCACCCGAAGCGATGATGCTGTTGGTCCGCGTGTCCACCGAGATTCGAAGCTGAACAAGCGAATTTTCGCCACCACCGGTCAGGGCTGCGAGGTTCTGCAAGCCCAACGCGCTGAATGGGTTGACCGTGTTGGTATTGGTCCCAGCCGTGGCCGGCAATCCAAAGATCTGCTGCAAGGTGTTGGCAAGACTCGTCGCATCGCCGTTGACGACAGGATACACCTTGATCCTCGCATCGGCACTTGGAAGCTGATCGAGCTGCTCGATCAGAGCCTGAATCAAAGGCATGCTCTTCGAAGGTGCCCTGACGACCAGGGCATTGATGCTTGGGTTGCTCGTGATGGTGACCCCGGCAAGGATCCCGGAGTTGACTGGCTGGCCATCCCGAGGAACAACCATCAGGCGACTGCTCGGAGCCCTGGTGTTTCCACCCCCAGCGGCTTGCTGAGGCTGTGCTTGCGGCTGACCTGGGGTCTGAGCCCCGGCAACCGCCGTACCTGTGATCGCCGATTGCAGGATCGGTTGAAGATCCGCAGCAACGGCATTCTTGATCGGGAACACCTTGATTTCATTCTCTGCCGGAGTCGACTCGACGTCGATCTCCAAAATCAACTTGGCCACCTCTGCAATATCTCGAGGAGAAGCCTGCACGATCAGGGAGTTGGTTCGATAATCAGCCACCACTTTGACCCTGGTACCGATCGTCAGAGCCGATGTGTTGGCAGGAGCAGCCGCCCCAGGTGTGGTCTCGCTGAAGAAATTCCGAACGAGTGTTTCGGCATCGACCGCCGAGGAGTTCAGCAACCGGAAGACACGAAGCTGATTGTTCGGATCCAGCGGTTGATCGAGCTTGACGATCAACTCTTTAAAAGCCGTGAGAGCTTCTGGCCGACCGATCAGCAACAGCGAGTTGGGCTGACCCAAGGCGTACAAACTGATCTGGCCCTGACGCGGAGTGAACACCTTATCGTTCAGATCCCTGAGAATCGGCTCCAGAGCAACGCCGTTGACATGCTTGAGCGGATAGATCTCGATCTCTGGTGTCGTCTCGGCACTTTGCTTCTTGATCTGCTCGATCACTTCCAAAACGCGCTGGACATCTCGTCGACCACCTTTGACGATAACAATCCCCATCTCAGGCACAAACGAGATATCGACATCACCGATCAGACCCGTGCCGCTTCCCATCGAGTCCGGAGAACCGACGGCCATCCCGGGCGCATTGTCATCCTCGGGGTTGACCGGGACCTGACCGGCAACCTGGTCGTCCTGCGGAGGTTGTTGGTAAGAAGCAAGTCGGACTAATCGCAACGCCGTCTCAATCCTCTCAGGACTCGCAGGATTGATCGGAACGATCTGCGTGGGACGCTGCGGATCGGCTTGGGCAAAGTCCACTGCGGTGACAATCTGCGACCAAGCGAACACATCCTTAGGGCTGCCCTGCATGCGCACGGTGTCGGTGCGCCGATCAACCGTCATGACTTCACGAGGCCCAGCATCCGTCAGCAGTTGCATCTGAGCCAACTCGCCATTATTAGTCGTCGAGACACTCAATCGAGTACCGGCGATTCGAGTGATCGCATCTTCGAGCTCACGCCAACTGACCCGCTGTAGCTTGTACTCACGCGATTGAACAGAGTTCGAAAGGACTCGACCCGAAACATCCGAAGCCACCGGGCTGAGCTGCTTGCTGATCGCTCCGACCGTCGCTGCAATCTGCTGCTGGGTAGCTTCGGGAGCCAACACCATCAGCCGACCTGTCTCCGGCTCGGTCGTAATACGGACCCGTTTGTCCGCACCAAACTGAGATTGAAGCTGCGCGACAACATACGCAACGTACTCCGTTGGCAGCGCGTAGATTTGAAGTTTGGCATCGCCGGAATTCGCCCCCGGATTGGTCCCAGTGTTGGTCCCTCGCTGGGTGCTTGGTGGCAACGTCAATGGACGGGGCTGGTTCGACACGCCGGCTCCTTGACGGGCTCCTTGTGGTGCTTGTGCTATCGCAGGGCCAAGAGCGGATAAACCGGCAGTGCCGAAGGCGGTCAAAAGAAGTGCCTTTCGGAACCAGTCATGAGCTCCTGTTGGCTGCTTGCAGGCAGTCTTCGCGCTGGATTTTGGATGTTTTGTCTTGTAGTTTCGGTTCGTCACGCTTACCGTTCCTTTTCATACGGATGGCTCTGGGCTCCGAGCACGGGGCCCTCGTTCATCGGTAGAATCGGAATATTCGAAACCCTTTCTTCAGTCAAACGACTCATCGCGACCGGTAAACTTTAACATTTAGCTTTTGTAATATCGGACTTTTTAGGGTGGGTTGCACAAGCTAGCAAATTCGCGATACTACGACGGTTTCCAGGATCTTTGCAAGCTTTCCCAGGAAACACATCTATGGATGACAAGATCGCCTGCGAGGGGATCACCTTTGACGATGTTCTGATCCAGCCTCGCTACAGTGATATTCTTCCGTCGCAAGTTGACGTCTCTACGCAACTTACGGCCAAAATCCGGCTTGAAATCCCCCTGATTTCATCCCCGATGGACACCGTCACCGAAAGCGAGATGGCGATCGCTTTGGCGAAGGTGGGGGGATTGGGGATTATCCATAAGAATATGGATATTGTCTCGCAAGCCGCCGAGGTCACCAAGGTCAAGCGTTCGGCCAATGGTATCATCCCCGATCCTGTTACTTTGCAACCTACCGACAGCGTCGCCACGGCTCAGGATGTGATGCGCAAGCAGAACGTTTCTGGCATTCCAATCGTTGAGTCCAGCGGCAAACTCGTTGGAATTCTTACCCGACGCGACATGCGATTCCTTGAATCGAGCGATACGCCAATCTCTTCGGTGATGACCCGGGAGAACCTGGTGACGGCCCAAGGAAATGTATCGCTTAGCGAAGCTGAGAGGATTTTGACGGATAAAAAGGTGGAGAAACTTTTACTGGTTGACGATCAATACCACCTGACTGGACTGATCACGATCAAAGACATCGACCAGATGAAGAGCTACCCCTCGGCTTGCAAGGACGAGCTGGGTCGCTTACGGGTGGGTGCTGCGATCGGAGTTCACGATTACGATCGAGCCGCAGAGCTGATTCGGCGCGGGGTGGACATCCTGGTTGTCGACAGTGCACACGGTCATTCATCCAACGTGATCGCGACAGTTCGGGAATTGAAACGCCAGTTTAGCATCGACGTGATCGCCGGAAACGTTGCGACGTTTGAAGGTGGAAAAGCGTTGG
>JBJTAQ010000749.1:0-5624 GCA_046090945.1 Pirellula sp. | reverse complement strand
ACATACTCCGAATCGTGTGCAAGCTTGAGTTGCTGCGGACTAGCCGCTGGGGGTTCCAAAAAAACATCGCCAAAATGGGCTGGGCTAGCAATCAAACGGTCCCTCAAGCATCGGTATTTGCTCATCGGAAACCGGTGCCCTTCTGGAAGGGGCAGAACAAATCGGTCGGTGAAGTATATTTTCAAGATGGGGGCCCAGGGTATACTCGCAAACTCAAAGCGTCCTATTTTGTGTACTCAGAGCCCAAAAGGCCAGGGGATTCTCGATGCGCAACGTCTTGATCGATCCAGTCAACTATTCCAACTTGGCAAGACTCCTCGGATGGTTCTTGGTTGCTAACTCTTCCTTGACGTGGTGGGGATTCGGACAGGATACCAACGGGAAAACCTACTCGGAATTCTCGGCAAGGGCGAGCGCGATCGATCCGAGAATCAAAGCGTATCCTGAGATCGATTTCTTTCTGGAGAAAGAGGGCAAGCCTGCCGATGTGCAGCACGCTTGCAGACGACCGAGTGCCGTTGCAAAAGGCAAGTTGGTCGTTTGGCTCATGGGGCATAGCCCAGAGTTATTCCATTTCCTAGCCGATGAAGGTTTTCATGTTCTGCGAGTCCACTACGCCAACGGTTGGTTTAATCGGTTTGGCAAGGAGCCTCCACCGCCAGACCGTTTCACGCTTGGCAAAATTAGGCTTGAGGCAGCTACCGGAGAGGATTTTAGCGAGCTGGTAACGATCGAAAAACCCGATGGGATACAAGAACGGGTTCGAAAGTTTCTGCTTTGGCTCGATGGCCAAGACCCTCAAGGGGGCTGGGGTGATTACCTCAAGAGTGCGTCAAAAGACTCTCGCGGCGGTGCGAACTCTGAGGTCCTTTGGGAGCGAGTGATCCTCTCGGGTGCTTCGCATGGAGCAACAACCTCGGCACGATTCGCATTGCACCAGCGAGTCGATCGCGTTGTGATGTTCTGTGGTCCGAGGGATCAATATGAGCTATGGCAGGGGCTCGAGTCAGCCACCCCCAAAGAGCGTTTTTTTGGGTTTTCCCATGTGCTCGATACGGGATGGACTGGGGATCACTACTGCAGAAGTTGGGAATTGCTCGGGCTCCAGGCTTTTGGTCCGATCATCAACGTCGAGCAACAAGCCCCACCGTACTCGAACTCTCGCCGGCTAATCACTGATGCGGATGTCGGAGGAGATGAAAAACGGGCTCACAGTTGCGTCACCCCTGGAAAAGCTGCGGTTCGCCAAAGCGATGGCAAGTATCTTCACGAAAAGGTTTGGCGTTATTTATTTACGCACCCGGTCGAGTCCGTGGGCCTGTCGACACCCAGCGATCCGAGTTGCGAGCGGGATTTGCGTCCGAAAAAACCTTAGGATCGAACCAAATGCCCGGTTTTGCGTAGAATACATGCGTCGATTCGACCTGAATTTCTTGATCCTGATCGTGTTTGAACAAAGGAGTTATTTGTCATGAATACCTTGAAATGGATCGCGACAACCCTGATTTTTGCCGTGCCGGTTTGTGTTGGTTGCGATGCGCCAAAAGCGGGTGGATCTAAACGAGGCTCAGTGGCCAAAAAAAACGATCATGAACACGACCATGATCATGATCACGACCACGATCACGGTAGCGAATCGGACAAAAAAGACGCTCATGCAGGTCACGATCATCCCGAGCATGGTCCCAACGGTGGTCACATCGCCCACTTCGATACAAGTGCAACCACTCACTTCGAGTGGGCCCACGACGAGGACAAGCAAACCTTGACGGTCTATTTCGAGGAACTCGTCAGCGGTGGGAACAAAATCGAATCGGTCGAAGTCGTCGTAACGTCGGGCGGTCAAGAGAAGAAATTCAAGCTCGAACCACTTGAGACGGCTAAGATCGCTGGATCGATCTATCAGATCAAAGACCAGGAGTTGTTGACACTCGTGGGAGCAAGTGGTGACGATGAAAAAGGAGTCCAAGCTCGATTGGTGGCCAAGATCGATGGCAAGGACGAAAAACTACTCTTAATCGATCACCATCACCACCACTAGCATTTCGCTCGGCGGGCAGTTCCACAGCGTGTTTGAACCGATTCAATTAGAACTACCTCCGGAACTGACTCCGGAGGTAGTTTTTTCTAAACTTTCGAAACTCCCAGGCTGCATTTGGCTCGATAGCGCCTTGCGCAACGACCCGCGAAGTCAATACAGTTTTCTAGCCGCAGACCCGGTCGATGTCCTATCGATCGACCAGCCCATCGCCGATCCTTTGGCCCCCATCGAACGCTGGCTTGCTGAATACAAAACCTCCGTAACTTCAGCTATTCCGTTCCAAGGTGGTTTGGCTGGAATGCTGGGATACGAGTTTGGTCTATGTTTCGAAAAAGTACCGCAAGCGATCCACGATGAGTTCGGACTGCCGATCTGTTGGCTTGGACTCTACGATGTTGTTTTCGCTTGGAAGCATAGTCAGGATCCTAGCCAGGACCGGGGTTGGGTGCTCTCGCAAGGTTTCGGGAGACTCAGCGAGCGAGGCTTGAAACCTGCAGATCGGGTCAAACGAGCCAAAGAACGTTTGGACCACTTTTTAAATCAACTTCAAATCGACTCCGGGCATGATGCCACTGCATCCAAGCCAGCGAATATTCACGCTATGGCGCATGGACTTTGTGCACAGCAATATGAAACCCGGCTAGGCGGAGGATGGCTCGGAAACTTTGATAGCCCAGGCTATCGGCAAGCCGTCGAGAGGACTCGGCAGTACATCCTTGCAGGGGACGTATTTCAAGTGAATCTTTCACAGCGGCTCTTATGCCCGGAACGATGCTCGGCAGGTGAGTTGGCTTTGAGGCTTCGGCAAGTCAATGCGGCACCCTTTGCTGGGTATCTCGATCTTGGCGATTCCCAAATCGTAAGCGCCTCTCCGGAACGGTTTGTCCGAGTCCAAAACCGTTGGATCGAAACTCGCCCCATCAAAGGCACGCGACGTCGAAGTGGTGATCCTCTCGCGGATTTGCGGTTAGCCGAGGAACTCAGGCTTTCCGAGAAAGACCGGTCTGAAAACATCATGATCGTCGATCTTCTGCGAAACGATCTATCGAGGGTTTGCGATATCGATTCACTCTCGGTCGATCGACTCTGTGAAATCGAATCCTTTCCATTCCTGCTGCACATGGTCAGCAGCATCCGAGGACGACTCAAGGAGACGGTCTCGGTCGGCCAACTCATGGCAGCTATATTTCCAGGGGGAAGCATCACCGGAGCGCCCAAGATCCGTGCCATGGAGATCATCGCAGAATTGGAGCCCACCGTACGAGGTCCCTACTGTGGTTCTTTGGGCTATGTCTCAGTCCATGGAGATATGGACTGGAACATCATGATAAGAACGCTGACCTGCTCTCGCGGTTGGTGGCAATTCCAAGTCGGCGGTGGAATTGTTGCCGATAGCCAACCCGAACAAGAGGAAGAGGAGACTTGGACGAAAGCGGCGGGTATCGTCGCTACCATAAGGGCTTCGCTCGCAGAGGCTCAAACCCTCTGACAGGGGGGTTTTTGGTTTCTCTTGGAAGTTGTTCGATTTATCTAGTAGACCACAAGCGTCGACGAGATTATCCTTTTGCCTCTCCTCTGATTGCCTGCAGCTACTCCTCATCCTCCGACATGTCCATCGGTTCATCGAATCAACATGCCTGAATCCAGCCGCCGAAGTTCAAAACACAGCGATCCTAAATCGCATGCGAAAAGTCAAATTGAACCAAAGCACAAAGGGATCACTCGCATCGATTACGATGGAATCAGCACCCGCGGGTGGATGGTGCGATTGACTCGACAAGGCAAACGCCAACAGCGGTTCTTCAACGATCGCCAATACGGCGGCAAGAGTAAGTCACTCAAGGCGGCAAAGAATTGTTACAAGGAGTTGGTCAATGCTGCCCCTGACATCCAAACAGCCAAGGGACGCAAAACACCTCGCAATACAACCGGCAGAGTCGGTGTACATTTGGTCAGGAACATCGATCGCCGTTGGAAAAATGCCGAGTCCTACGCCTATTGCGCCTCGTGGATCGACTCCAAAGGAAAACGTTGCAAAGTCAGCTTCGCTTGGAATCGCTACGGAAAAAAACATGCTTGGAATCTCGCTTGCCTAGCACGCGAACGCGAAACGAACGATCGAAACCGCGTTCTGGAAATCTATAATTCCAAAACTAGGTCCAAGCTTTAAGGTTGGTCAAGTTTATCATTTCTTCATCCCATATTCACAATGGCTCGTGAGTTGTTTGGGATGTGTTCGGTTTCGGTTAAGTTGTGATGAATGGCTTGTTTGGCCACTATATAGCTTCATGTTCCCACGATAAATTCCGCTCCTCTCGGTGCAACGGGCACCGATATTGGATTTTATTTCATAGATTGGGGGAACGATTGATGAGGCAAACGTTGCGAATAATTAGAAACAAGCGAAAGGGCTTTACGCTCGTCGAGCTATTGGTGGTGATTGCGATCATCGGGATTTTAGTCGGGCTGCTGCTACCAGCAGTTCAAGCGGCCCGGGAAGCGGCTCGACGCATGAGCTGCTCGAATAACGTCAAGCAAATCAGCTTGGCCGTCGCCAACCACGAGTCGGCTTACAAGCGACTGCCCCACAGCGGACAGTGCGATTCGACGGGCACTTCTACAACCGTATACATGATCCATTCAACAGCGACTTTGCTGCTGCCATACATTGAACAACAAACCGTGTTCAACATGTTTGATTTCACTGAGAATTCGATTGCGTTTTACGGAGCTTCTCCAAGCGGCACGAACTTTATCACTCCAAGCGGATGCATTATTCACAGGAATTCGAAGGGCAAGGCGTACGACGATCCTACTCATCCGTCTGGACAGCTAGCCGCACAAACAAACATCCCGACTTTCGTATGCCCGTCCACTCCTGTAGACCTTGGTTCTCGGGATCCAGTTGATCGTCTTGGTGGGATCGACTACATGTTTGTTGCCGTTTCGGATGTTGACACCCGTCCTGGGTCAGCAACTTATGGAGCCAGAACGCCTACTTCTGATCCACAGTATTTGCAGATGCGAATCTTAGGGATGCTGGACTGCGAAGGTAGCCGATTGGCTTCCACCACGGACGGAACCTCCAGCACCATTCTTGTGATAGAAGATGCAGGTAGGGCACACCCAAACGTCACCAAATTCGGTGCTCTTTCCACTCGATACACCCCAGTTTCAAACCCTGCCTTTCCAGTGAATATGGCGACAGGACCCCTGGGGAGACATATGTATGCTTGGGCTGACGCGGATGCTAATACCAATGGATATTCAGGTCCTAGCAATGCGATTCCTCCGGGTAGTCGTTTGGCCATGATCAATAATTATTCGAAGGAAATCGGCGGTCCTCCGGAATGTCGATGGCAAGTGAACAACTGTGGTCCGAATGACGAACCTTATGCATTCCACGGGGCAGGAGCAAATGCCGGCTTTGGCGATGGATCGGTTAAATTCCTGTCGGCCAATACCGACGGCATCATCCTCAAATGGATGGTTGGCCGAAACGATGCTACCGTATACGACATGCCGGAGTAATATTGTGAGTAGACTTCAGACGAAAATAGGTCTGGCGTTCGTTTGTCTAGTG
>JBJTAQ010000748.1:0-1900 GCA_046090945.1 Pirellula sp. | reverse complement strand
GTCATCCTGTGTGACGATCTGGGCTGGGGCGATCTAGGTTGTTTTGGGCACCCATCCATTCGTACGACGAACCTCGATCAGTTGGCTCGTGACGGCTGTCGGTTGACGAGTTGTTATTCCGCCGCACCTGTATGCTCTCCCTCTCGCGTCGGTCTGATGACAGGAAGGATCCCCAACCGCGCCGGGATTTTTGATTGGATTCCAGAAGCCAATCCGAACAAAAACCCAACTAGCAAAAACAGCCGCCATCTTGTTCACCTCAGGAACGAGGAAAAAACACTTCCGAAGTTGCTTCGGGATGCGGGCTATGCGACCGCTATGGTTGGCAAATGGCACTGCAACTCGATGTTCAATCGACCAGAGCAACCCCAACCCAACGATGCCGGTTTTGATCATTGGTTCGCCACCCAAAACAATGCCAACCCTTCTCATGAAAATCCGAAAAACTTTGTAAGAAACGGCACCAAGGTCGGACCGCAAGAGGGTTTTAGCTGCCAGCTAGTTGCAAGCGAAGCGATCAACTGGCTGGAGAAGAGTAATTCGCAGGACTCCCAAAAACCTTTTTTTCTTTACGTTGCGTTTCATGAGCCCCATGAACCGGTCGCATCCCCGGAGGAATTGGTTGCCCAATACAGATCGATCTCTAGGAATGAGGATGAAGCACAGTACTTTGCAAACGTGCATAACATAGACTTGGCCGTCGGCCGCCTCCTGGAAGCTCTAGATCGTATGCAACTCAGCGACTCCACCTTAGTCTACTTTAGCAGTGATAATGGTCCCGAAACCCACAAACGGTACGCGAATGCAAATCGATCCTACGGACGCGCTGGTGAACTCAAGGGCATGAAGCTATGGACCCACGAGGCTGGCATTCGAGTTCCAGGTATTGTTCGATGGCGAGGTAGAATAGATGCGGGCGGTACAATCTCCCAACCGGTCAGTTCTCTCGATTTGCTTCCGACCTTTTGCAACTTGGCTGGCGTCTCTACCTCGAAGTTAAATCTCGATGGAATGAATGTGTATGCGCTTTTGCAGGGGCAACAGGTCGAACGTAGCAAGCCACTGTTTTGGATCTATTACAACGCACTTAATGAGCAGCGTGTCGCGATGCGAGATGGGCGTTGGAAGCTGCTGGCTAAGTTGACGGATTCCGATGGCGATAGTTTGCCAAAATTCGAGAATATTTCGTTGGAGAACCAACGAAGCGTTCGCTCCGCACGGCTCTCGGATTTCTCACTCTACGATCTTGAAACGGATCGGGGTGAGTTGCACGATTTGTCTGCGAACGACCCCGCGTTGGTAAGGACGCTTGGGCAGAAAGCAGATCGACTTTATCGTGATATCGTGGATTCGATGCATGTCTGGCCATGATGGTATTTATAAACCCAGAACGAAGGTACGTGATAGATCAGCTTTGCAGACGCTGGATTATGGTCGATGAGATCAAGAACAAACTGCTGGACTTTTTTCCTGCTACTCAGCTGACGCACCGAACGGCTGAGGACAGCCGTTCTACATTTGGGGAACAGCCTTTCTACAACGTAGCACAGCTGTCCCAGCTGTGTAGAACCTAGATCACGGTCAATGAGTTCAAGAACAAGAAGCTGGAATTTTTAATTGCTACTTAGCTAGCGCACCGAACGGCTGAGGACAGCCGTTCTACATTTGGGAACAGCCGTTCTACAACGTAGCACAGCTGTCCCAGATGTGCTGAAGCAAGTTTACGGTCAATGAATTCAGGAACTAGCTTCTATACTTTTTTATTGCTACTCAGCTAGCGCACCGAACGGCTGAGGACAGCCGTTCTACATTTGGCAATTTCCGTTCTACAACGTAGCACAGCTGTCCCAGATGTGCTGAAGCAAGTTTACGGTCAATGAATTCAGGAACTAGCTTCTAT
>JBJTAQ010000747.1:0-1710 GCA_046090945.1 Pirellula sp. | reverse complement strand
AACGATCCACTTGCGAGCAACGATATCCGTATCAGAGACTTGCTGTGCCATCGCAGCGGACTGGGAACGTTTAGTGGCGACCTGCTCTGGTGGGGTACGCCGTATACGCCTAAGGAGATCCTCCAACGTTCCGTTCTGCTTAAACCCGAATCTCCATTTCGAGCTAACTACGGCTACTCGAACCTGATGTTCCTGGCAGCAGGTGAACTCATCGAGGCCGTCTCAGGTGTTCCTTGGGGGGAGTTTATCCAATCCCGATTGCTCCATCCATTAGAGATGAATTCCACTAAATGGTCGACCAAGCAGCTCAAGCCCGCCGACAATGCCGCAACACCTCATAAAACCTACTTGGATCGGTCCGATCCAATTGCCTGGATGAATTGGGACTCCATGGCAGCAGCCGGTGGTATTATCGCCAACGCTGCGGACATGGCTCGCTGGATGCAGTTTCAGATGCGAGAGGGTCAAGACGCCACGGGAAAAGAGATCCTCAGCAAAACTCGAATCTATGAAACTATGCAACCGCACTCGATTATCCCTGTATCCAAAAATCGATCTCAGCGGATCCCCGCAACCAACTTTCGAGCTTACGGACTAGGTTGGTCCCTGGCCGATTATTACGGCGTAAAACTCGTCGGTCATGGTGGTGGATACGATGGGATGTACTCCGAACAACTCATGATTCCCGGACACCGATTCGGAGTGATCGTACTGACCAATAGCATGACCCCGATCGGAAATGCGATCGTCTATCAAGTAATCGATCGGTTTCTGGGAGCCCCGCCACGCGATTGGAGCGCGGAAAACCTTGCTCAATTCCTCAAAAGCCGCCAGGAATTCGATAGCAGGATCGCCCAAGCCACCAAGTCGTTGGTTCAGATGGACAAACCAAGTCATCCGCTCGATAGCTACGTGGGCAAGTACCGATGCTCGATGTATGGCGATGCCGAAATCCGGCTTGAAGACGGCAAGCTGCAGTTGCAGTTGATGCCATATCCCGAACTTAAAGCTGACCTCGAACTGATGCATTACGACACTTTTGCCATCCGCTGGCATAAAACCTTCGCTTGGTTCGGATCCGGCAACGCTCACTTCGTATTTGACGCCAAGGGCAAATCCGAGTCGATCCGACTGGATGTACCCAACGATGACCTATGGTTCTACGAACTGAACCTAAAACGGATCCCTTGAAACCGTTACCTACTCTTCCGGAGCAGCGCAAGCTGCCCGGTCCACCCTCATCCTAAGATTCTCACCGGACGGCTTGCGCCGTTCCGCTTGCATCCAAAGCTAAAAACATCCATGTGCCACAGCTGTCCTCAGCTGTGGAGAACCCGACTTGACCGCTCGATCGACGTATCTTCTCTGGCCGAGCAGCGCAAGCTGCCCGGTCCACCCTCATCCTAAGATTCTCACCGGACGGCTTGCGCCGTTCCGCTTGCATGCAAAGCTAAAAACATCAACGTGCCACAGCTGTCCTCAGCTGTGGAGAACCCGAATTGACCGCTCGATCGACGTATCTTCTCTGGCCGAGCAGCGCAAGCTGCCCGGTCCTCCCTCATCCTAAGATTCTCACCGGACGGCTTGCGCCGTTCCGCTTGCATGCAAAGCTAAAAACATCAATGTGCCACAGCTGTCCTCAGCTGTGGAGAACCCGACTTGACCGCTCGATCGACGTATCTTCTCTGGCCGAGCAGCGCAAGTTGCCCG
>JBJTAQ010000746.1:0-1706 GCA_046090945.1 Pirellula sp. | reverse complement strand
TCAACGCACCAGCAGCCTCTCCGTCCATAGGCTCGCTGTCGAGGTCCCTCAGTACAAAAAAATCAACCGTGGGCGGCTCCTGCGACTCACCCTGCTGCTGCTCGACCTCCGATGCGACCAACGTCGGCAACTCCTCGTCACTCGATGGCGGTAAACTCAATGTCAATAAATCCAATTCCGGCCTCGATAGCAAAATCACCAACCGGTTGACACTCACCCGCTGCTCGAGCAAATGATTCGCGAGCAACACCAAAGGCCCCTTCTTTCGAGGTTCCTCGTTCGTGCCGCTACTCTCCCCAGCTCCATTCGCCTCCTTGGACCCCTGACTCAGAGAAACAACCCCATATTCCCCATCCTTGAGATTCCGTGCAGCTCCCGAACTGATCAAATAAAACAAATTATCTCGGTCCCAATGAACCACCACCAACCGACCCGCCAACGTGGTCTGCGACTGCTTGCGCGGCAAAAAAGAAAGTCGATCTAGTAAATTCATGGAACGCTTTGCGTAAGTGTCTCGGTCGTAAATCCGCGATCCCACGGGTGCCAAACCCGTAAATCTCGGATCTGAGCTGGGATCTGCCTGGCGTCGATCAGTACTGTTGATCGAAATACCGGACTGCGATCGTCGCGAAATCCTACCGATTGTAACGAAAAAACGTCACTCCGGGTCGTTATGTAAGGCTCAAGCTCACTCAGCTTGCCCCAGTCTACGATCCCCTTCTCGACCAACCAAGCAATCGATGAAATCGCCTCCACGCCCCGGCCCGATCCCCCTGCAACGCCCTCCTGCCTAGCTTGCACAATTCGCTGACCAAGCTCCGGTGTCATGCCAGGAATCGCTCCAAGCACAATCGCCGGCGCTGTCACAATATCCACCCGCCCCTCAATGACTGGTTGCTCTACCGTGGTGGTCTCCGCAAGAAGTTTCGCTAAGCGAGCTTTCATATCGGGTGAACCTCCGCTGAATGGACTTGTTACCGACTGGCCACTCGGTTTTTTTACCGCAGCCCCAGCCGCTGGACTACCACTGCTGGTTCCAGATACTCGCGTCTCAACCGTCACCGTTCGCTCGACCACCTCCAACGGACTCTTGAAGGCATACCTAGCCGGCATCTGCAAATTCGGTACCCAGGTGCTCGCGCTACCCCCCATACCCGACACACCACGCTGCACACTCGCTCGCTGAGTACCAGCTGAACCAGTCCCGCTCGATACACTCGACGCCGCTCCAGCAACTCCTCCAGCAACTCCGCGCTGAGCGGTAGATGCTGCAACGCCCCCCGCAGAAGCACTGTTGCTCGTCGACGGAATATTCGATGTGCCAGGCCCGAACTGACGCATGGCCACAACGAAATTAGCCTCCGATGCACTCATCACCTCACTGAGCTCCTTGTGCAACTGCCTCATATCCGGCTGATTGAGCCATATCCGACGCTTGCCCGACGGACGCTCGTTACGCTCCCCCTCCACCCATGGCAAGAGAGCTATCGAAGGTCAATGCTACAGCGATGGGGCAAGGAGTAGGTGGGAATCTAGAGGGGCAATCGACCGGTGCCTGGAATCGCTATTTAACATGGTTGCAGGGGGAGCGTAACGAGCGTCCGTCGGGCAAGCGTCGGATATGGCTCAATCAGCCGGATATGAGGCAGTTGCACAAGGAGCTCAGTGAGGTGATGAGTGCATCGGAGGCTAATTTCGTTGTGGCC
>JBJTAQ010000745.1:0-2871 GCA_046090945.1 Pirellula sp. | reverse complement strand
GAACATCGACAAGTCGCGCGTCGGCATTTATATCGGGATTACCGAACATGGAAATGTCGAGACCGAGAATGAGATCTACTCGATCTCCCAATTCAATTACGATACGAGCGTCTGGTCCCATCACCACAATCCTCGCACGGTCGCGAATAATCCTGCGGGCGAGATCGCTTTGAACATGGGGATTACTGGCCCGCACTACACGATCGGAGCTGCATGTGCGGCGGGAAACGCGGGGATCATCCAAGGGGTCCAAATGCTGCGGCTTGGCGAATGCGATCTTGCCATCGCCGGTGGAGTATCCGAGAGCATTCACACGTTCGGTATATTCGCATCGTTTAAATCCCAAGGAGCCTTGGCCAGCCACAGCGATCCGACCAAGGCGTCTCGGCCATTCGACAAAGACCGAACCGGGATTGTCGTGTCCGAGGGTGGGTGCATTTACATATTGGAGCGACTATCGGATGCCAAGCGGCGTTCGGCCAAAATCATTGCCGAGATTGTTTCCTATGCGATCAACACCGACGCGACCGACTTTGTTCTGCCGAACCCTGAGCGTCAGGCCCAGTGCGTCCGAATGGCACTGAGCCGCGGCGGGCTTTCGGCCGAGCAGATTCAAATCGTCAGCACGCATGCGACCGGGACGACCAGCGGGGATAATCAGGAGTGCGAGGCGTTGCGCCAGGTGTTTGGAGGGGTTAGCACGGTCCGGTTCAATAACACGAAAAGTTTCATCGGCCACACCATGGGGGCCGCCGGGGCTTTGGAATTAGCAGGGAATTTACCTAGTTTTGAGGACGGGGTTTGCCATGCTACGATAAATGTGGACAATTTGGATCCGAGTTGTGCACTCGACGGTCTGGTGATCAACCAGCCGCAGCAGCTCGGTCGCGTCGACTATATCCTCAACAATTCGTTTGGCATGTTGGGGATCAACTCGGTGCTCATTGTCCGACGGTTTTAAAGATTCAAAACAGCAACAGCCACTTTGGAGTGACTTGATCTATGACAGCCGC
This sequence comes from Pirellula sp., assembly GCA_046090945.1. Classification (GTDB taxonomy): domain Bacteria; phylum Planctomycetota; class Planctomycetia; order Pirellulales; family Pirellulaceae; genus JBKCUI01. The sequence continues at coordinate 1,858 of JBJTAQ010000745.1, read as the reverse complement.
AGAAATCCGGAATGAGATTCTCGACATCTTGGGCGATATTGCTCCTGACGAAGATCTATCCGGTCTTGATGACAGCAAGTCTTTTCGCGAGCAGCTAGAGCTCGATAGCATGGACTTTTTGGACATTGTTATGGAGCTGCGCAAACGCCACCGAGTCCAGATCCCTGAAGAAGACTATGGAAACCTCGCAAGCATGTCCTCGACCGTAACCTATCTTGAACCCAAGATGCGAGACATCGTACCTGCGTAGCAGGCACTCTAATTCTTGAGATACCGATCGAGGAATGCGATCGATCGGTTGATCCCCTTGGCATCGACGAATGCCATGATGTGAGATCTTCCAGGAAGCACCATGTACTCGCAAGCGACCCCGGTGTCCTGGAGTTTTTTGTGCATCTTGGATGCATACGAAATCGGCACCAACTCGTCGGCATCGCCATGGTAGAGCATGATCGGAGGATCGTCGGCACTGACATGCTCGATCGGTGAGGCTTTCAGATACACCTCTTGGATTGCCCTTCGAGTCCCCCCTAGAAAACCGGCCAACGCTCGGGAATCTTCAGGGATCATCCGCAAATCCACCGGAGCCCCACCCGCCACGCAAACCTTAATCGATGGATCCTGGGACTTGCGGTCGGTGGCAAGGAGTGCGGCCAAGTGTCCACCGGCCGAATAACCCCACACGCCGAGTCGGTCCGGGTCGATGTGGTACTCCTGTGCATGATCGCGCAGCCAACGCAACGCCTCGCGACAATCATCGATCTGTGCTGGATGCTTGTGCTTGGGAGCCAATCGGTAATTGATCGCCATGACCACATAGCCCTGCTCGGCCATCTTGCGGCAATGCAACGCATCAAAACGCTTGTCCCCGGCAACCCAAGCCCCACCGTGGATGGCCAGAATTCCAGGATACTTGGGCTGATGCTCCATATCCCCAGCAGGAGGCATATAAACATCAGCCACCTGCAGCGGATCGTTCTGCTCGCAGTACGAAACATCAAAGTGGACCTTCACTCGCGCTTCCGACGGCCGAATCGATCGCTTGGTAAACCCACTCTCTTCGGCCGATCCTTGCGTAGACTCCTGAGCCAGCAAAATATCGCCCAGCAGTGCCACCCCCCAAACCATCAGCGTCCATCGGACAACCTGGAGTGTGCGAGCCTTAAGGTTACTTGCCTGCATGATGCACCAAATGAGGGAGTTCAGGAACGATCAGTTTCTCCATGGCCAATTGTACTCCGGCCGGCGAGCCAGGCATGGTCAAGATCACCTGCTGGCCATGCCGACCTCCGCTGGCCCGGCTGAGCATTGCCGCCGCCCCGATCTCCTGGTACGAGAGCATCCGGAAGAGCTCTCCGTAACCTGGGATAGTCGCATCGTAAAGCGACTCGATCGCCTCGGTCGTTTGGTCTCGCGCCGCCAAACCAGTTCCGCCCGTGACTAACAAAGCATCCACCCCAGGGGCTCCGAGCATCTCCCTGGCGCTGCTGCAAATTGCTTGACACTCATCCCTGACAATCCTGCGCTGGCTGACCTGATGCCCCGCCTGCTCGAGAAGACTCTGGATCAAATTCCCTCCCAAGTCGTTCTCTGGGGTCCGCGTGTCACTGACGGTCAGAACAGCCACACAAAGGCTCTGCTCGGCTTGTTCGCGATGCTCGCGCACACTCATCAAAAACTCCTTGATCAAATGACAACCCGAATGCATTCAATTCGAACGCGCTGTGCTCAGACTGGTGACAATCGTACCAGGAGCGATGAAACTCTTTCCTGCAGGAACTTGAACAAAAACTGGAATTTTAAAATAAATGCAACTTTGGCATGCATGTTGTATCCAATTTCACGGATAGTCCGCGAT
>JBJTAQ010000744.1:0-2430 GCA_046090945.1 Pirellula sp. | reverse complement strand
ATTTTCGGCCACTTAATGTAGCCGAGCCACTGGAATCGATCAAGTGCCAAAAAGCCCCGGAAATCCCCATGTGTTTTTCGGTATCTACCGAAATTTACAGGTTCCTTCGGGACAGAAGGAGCGAAGAACATGAAAAAACAGTTCTTACCCATTAAAACCCCTGAACGATCTCGGTTATGCTCTAGTAGCGAATATGCTATTTGTCTATGGCAAGATGCGTTTCGTTGATGAATTTGGCCGAAGCCTCAATTCCACCCTCCCTTGGTTTGCAGAAAAGTGCCCCCACCAACGCAGCACTGCTTAGGATTTCAACGATTTCTGCAGGGGAATCGTCGACAAATTCTCCAAGCTGGAGCGCTATCGATTCTGGGGTTGGGTTCTAACCCCTCTCCTGGTCGGATCTCGGGCAACGCGACCGGGGATTTACCAATTCGAGCCAAACGCTGCATCTTCCTGTTCATGTGGGGAGGGCCCAGCCAACTCGATACGTTCGACATGAAGCCCGATGCGCCGGCGGAAATTCGAGGAGAGTTCAAACCGATCGCAACGGCAGTGCCCGGAATTCAAATCTGCGAGCATTTTTCGAAGTTGGCCAAGCTAACGGATCGCATGACGATCCTGAGATCTTTAGCACACGACGATCCTGCACACCTATCGAGTGGACATGCGACTTTGACGGGCAACCCAGCCCCGGTCCTCAAAAGCGATGATGCCCCACCGAGCGAAAAAGACTCGCCACACTTGGGAAGCCTGATCTCAAAATTACGTCCTAATCGAGACGGTTTACCAGGCTTCGTCGCGATGCCTTGGAAAGCCTTTCACCCTGCAGCTCCTGGTGGCCAAGCCCCCGGTCAACACGGTGGATGGCTAGGTTCATCCTACAGCGGTGCGCTGCTTCAAGGTGATTTGAATCATCCTGAGTGGAAACCCCAAGCGTTCTCGCTGCCAGCAGAGCTGTCGCTCGAACGATTGGAGTCCCGATCCTCTCTGTTGAAGGTTATCGAATCTCAACGATCTGCCTTTGACCGAATTGCTCAAACCGGAGCGCTGAACGATCAGCAAACCCAAGCTTTCGAGATGCTTACAAGCCCCAAGGTCCAACGTGCATTTGACCTAAACCAGGAGTCCGCGCAGACACGCGAACGCTATGGCAGGAATATCCATGGTCAATGCGTGCTGATGGCAAGGCGACTGGTTGAGCATGGAGTGCCCTTGGTTTCCGTCAATTGGCACAATGATGGCCAGAACTTTTGGGATACGCATGGAAACAACTTCAATCGCCTTAAGAACGATCTGATACCACCTGCCGATGCAGCCTTGAGCGCCTTGATCGAAGATCTCGAAGCCCGAGGAATGTTGGACGATACAATCGTGGCTTGGGTCGGTGAATTCGGGCGCCGACCTCAGATTACGGCGGCCAACGCGGGTCGTGAGCATTGGCCCTACTGCTACAGCGGCATCCTTGCAGGTGGCGGTGTCGCCAAAGGAGCGGTGTTTGGCGAGAGCGACCGACATGGAGCTTACCCAAGCCGCAATCCTGTGTCTCCACAGGACTATGCCGCAACCATCTTGCATCAGATGGGGGTTGATACCGAGACTACCCTGCTGGATCGTGAAAACCGACCTCACCGCATCTGCAGTGGCAAGCCGATTGGCGAAATCATCTCCTAGATTATCGATTATCGCTTTTCTTGGAGTGCTTCTCGCCATGGCGGATGAACGCTGGCCACTGGTGGAATATCTAAATTCACTCTAATACCGATTGAAATCCGCCCATGCCCCCCCATGGAAAGGTAAGAAAACAGACTATTTAGGGAATTTTTTCATATTTTTGTCTCAGGATCGCTCGGCATTACGATGGAGGCTATGGGGTCGCCCTTGAGCGACCACCGCATCGAAGCGTCCTACGGCCCAAAAAGCTATGTTTGACCAAGAAAAAATCCTCGCCGAATTCCGCGAACAACTCGGCTCGCGCTCGAGCGAATTGCTACTCGAAGAGTACCTTGCCCGTTACATGCCGGTGCTGCGATCTGCGAATCGCTTAGACAAGCCCTTGCGGATTGGAACGCGACTGCCATCGACGAATCACAGATCGATGCGATCTGTATCGAGTTTGAGGAGCAATGGATAGCGGGCAAGGATCCGGAGCTTGCCTCCTGGCTTTTTCGAGCGCCGAGGGTCAATCACCCCCGATTGATCCAACTGCTGCTCAATGCTGAGGCCTTTCAACGCTTGCGCCGCGGGGAATCGATCAACTTCAACGCCTATAAAAAGCAGTTTCCTGAACTCGAAACCTTTATCGAGATCGCCTCGGTCGAAGCCCTCGAACAACTCAAAAGCGATAGCACCCACAAGGCGATTCAGGAAACTGCTTTTTATAGGCGTTGAAGTTGATCGATTCCCCGCGGCGCAAGCGTTGAAAGGCCTCAG
>JBJTAQ010000743.1:0-2563 GCA_046090945.1 Pirellula sp. | reverse complement strand
GCCATCGAGTAGCCACCCATACCTGGCCCTGCTACGACACCGGCAAGCGACGCGATATTAACGACCACCCCTCGGTTTTGGCAAAGGGCCGGCCAGCAGAACTTGGTCATGGAATGCGTGGCTAAAACATTCAAACCGAACTGTTCGACAAGTTCTTCTTCGGAGAGTTGTTCGAGGGAACCGCGATCGGATTTTCCAACCGCATTGATCAGCAAATCGCAGCCTTGGACGGCCAAGATATCCTTAAGGTTTGCGATCGCCGTTTGTGAGGATTCGGTCGGATCGCAATGGATTTTACGGGCATCGATCGAAAGGGTAGAAACGCTGGCTGCTCCGAGTTCGATTGCTTGTTTTTCGATCGCTTGAAGTCGGTGTGTGTCGCGTCCGATGATGACCAGATGAGCTGACTGTTTCGCCAGCGCGACGGCAATGGCTCGACCCAGTCCGTTGGAGCCGCCGCTGATGATGGCTGTTCGGTTCTTCCAAGTGAGGCTCGATCCCATGAGTTGGTTATCGAACCGTTCGCTGTCGGACTAAATTAAGGATCACAGGGATGCGTTGTTCGGCAGGTTGGGAGAGTCGCGTTCTCATGGCGACGATTTCGCTGGGCGTTGCGGCTCGACCAAAGAGGTTGCGATAGATTTCATTGATGTACAGATCCATGTTGCCACGGAAACGGTCGTAGTATTCGGAGCTTGCCAAAATCGTTGCATAGATCTCATCGAGCGATTTTCCTTTGGCCAGTTCGCGCTGCCAGACTTGGCTTTCGCGGTCGTTCATGGGCCTACCTGCAAGTTGTTCGTACCACAAGCCAACTTGGTCGATCGGACGGTTTGAGAAAGCTGGCGGAACACCACCTGGGGCTGGACCTTGTGGGGGAACCAATGTGACGGCAATACGGGGATTGCCGTTGGCAAAGCTGATCGCTGCTGGAGAGTTCATCTGCAATACAGTGTTACCTCGCTGAACGACTTTCACATCGAGTGCATAGCGGTGGTTGGGGCGAAGTTGCGAGGGATCCAGGTCGATTTGGAAATCGATGGGCCACCGGCCCGTCAAGGGGACTTGGGTTTCTCCAAGCGAGACGTTTTGCCATTGAGGAAAGCTGGTATCGATGACCCTGGCCATGAGCATCAGCCCGGGTTGCGCAGGTGGCCGATTAGCGGTGTTGGCACTTGCGTAGACGCTGACGGCCATTCCAGGGACATTTCCATAGAACTGGACAGGGATATTGACCAGTCTTCCATCGCGGTGGTTTCGAACCAGTAGTATCGCCCGACCTTGGGCATCCACGCGGCGAGCGAGTTCATCCGCGATGTCATAGGTTCGTCCGTTGATGATCCCAACTTGATAGCCGTTGACGGCTACAATGATGTCTTGGCCTTCGATGCCTGATTGCTGTGCGACCGAGCCTGCATTGACGCTGGTGACCAGCACGCCGGTATCGGTATTGCGCGAGTAGATGCCGAGTCTAAAATTGGTTGGGGGGCGCTGACCTGGAGGCAGATACCGGCCTTGGGCTGTACCAGCAGGTCCGCTGCCATCGATAAAGGGATCATTGGCAAATCCATCGCGGTCCCGCTCGTCTTGGGCCCAGACTAAAGATGTACCCAGTAGAATTGGAACGATCGCTGTGAGGAACCCGAACAGAGTTCTGTAGCTAATCGGAAAAAACGGCTTGGACATATTGGCCTCTGGTTGTATCGATTACTTGAGCTGTTCCCAACCCAATCGTTCTTGTTGAGTGAAGATGTCGGATCGGTCCAGCGGAAGCAATCCATCTTTGATAAGTGTTTCCTGACCGGTACGGCTCAGGATAAATTTGGTCATTTCTTCGACCTCTGGGGTCAATTTTCCTGACTCGTTCATGGAGACGACCATGGTCAGTTTACGTAAAAGGGGGTAGCCTAAATCGACTGCTTGATTATTTTTTGGGGAGACGAATTTTTGGCCATCGACGGCGATTGCAAGAGCACGTACCGAGTCGCTCAAAGCGCGATTGGCACTGACGATTGCGATGGCTTCGGGGGTGTTGGCAACCGCATCGACGATGTCTGGTTGGTTGTCTACTTTCCTGATGGCTGAGTCGGGACGATCCGCCAAGTTCAGCAGTCGGTTGGCAACCGAACGCAGACCGTGTGAAGGATCGATGACAATGAAAGCGATCGGTTTATCACCCAAAGGGGCATCGACTCCAAGATCGCTCCATTTTTCGACAAGTTTATCGCTTGAGAGGCATAGAGGTGAATTCTTCTGAGAGTTCCAGGCTAGAGCTCGGAGGGGATTGTCTCTGTGAACAATGATAGACAATAGATCGTAGCCTATCTCTACAGCGACTAGTTTCTTATGAAGTGCCTTGTTCCACTGCTCGATCTCCTTTTCAGAGACTTCACGGCTGAGCAATCCGATGACGTTTGGTGAGTTAGCGAGACTCTTGAAGGATTCCTCGGAGCCTTGGCAGTCGATTTTGCTGCTGACCTCGGGATGAATCTTGAGGAAGTCTTCCATCCAAAGGGTAGCTAGTGGTTGCATAAGAGTCGAGCCTACGAGTTCGATTTGACCG
>JBJTAQ010000742.1:0-5052 GCA_046090945.1 Pirellula sp. | reverse complement strand
CGATGGACTCGCTGTCGGATTGCTTGACCCAATTGGCCACATCCTCAAGCTGCTGCTCTCGAAGCCATGATCCCCGCAGGTAGCTACGCCGCTGAACCGATACGTTTCCTGGGTGTACATACGGCATCACCGAATCAAAACGGTCGATTCCGAGTTCGAGACCAGCAGCTTGAGGATGTGGCCAATTGGGTCAAGCAATCCGACAGCGAGTCCATCGTCATTGGAGATCTCAACATCACCCCTTGGAGCGATGGCTTCAAAGACCTCCTAGCCAGGACCAAACTCGTCGATTCAAGACGCTACCGAGGCTACTTCGCGACTTGGCCGTGCGGACTTGGGATTGTTGGCATTCCAATCGATCACGCATTGGTGAGCCCAGGACTCGGGATTATCGATCGAGAATGCGGATTCCCAACGGTTGATTCGGATCATCAATGGATCCGCATGAGCCTGGATACATCTAAGGTGGATCGAAGCCGCCGGGGGTCCCAGGATGGCATCGGCAAATCCTCCAAATCCCCTTGATCACCCCTCGAATCGGTCCGTACTTTTCGATCGCCTCGATCATGTACTGAGAGCAAGTGGGGGTAAAGCGACATTGGCTCCAAAGCAACGGGCTGATCGCACGCTGATAGAATCGGACTAGGCCGATCAGAAACCATTCAAGCAATCGCCTCATCTTCGCCCTTCTGCCGGTTGCAGTTGCCCAATTAGGCAACAAGCCCTTTGGTAACCATCATGAAGACATCTTCGAGCGTTGGATCTTTGTCGCTAAAGGACCGCAACTTGACCCCGCCATCGATCAGTTTCTTCATCAGGTTCGCTAAGCCTTGGTCGTCGGTTTCGAACTCCGCGGTGACTCGATTGCCATCGATTTCGATCCCTCGCATGGTCGGTTCGCTTCGAACAATGGATACACCAGCGTCTTGGTTCTCGACGAACCGAATCTCGACGATCCGATTGCGGCGGATCTGGCGATAGACCGAATCGATCGGACCGTGCATGAGCAGTTGTCCGCGTTCGATGATTCCAATCGAGGTACAGCAGTCGGCAAGCTCCGAGAGAATATGGCTTGAGATTAGGATCGTTTTGCCCATTTTGCGCAACTCTTTGAGCAACGCTTTGACCTCAATCCGAGCTCTTGGATCCAATCCGCTGGTCGGCTCATCGAGAATCAGAACCGGAGGGTCGTGCACAAGCGTCTTGGCCAGACACAACCTTTGCTTCATCCCTCGCGAAAGCCCGTTGACGTAGTCGTCCCGCTTGTGGGTCAAATCGAGCAGTTCGAGCACATCTCCGATCACTTTCTTGCGCTGCGATCGTCCGATCTTATAAGCCACGGCAAAGAAATCCAAAAACTCCCACACCTTCATGCCATCGTACACGCCGAAATCATCTGGCATGTATCCGATGTTGCGGCGAACATCCATCGGCTGTTTGTTGACGCTGTAGCCATTGACGGTACCATCCCCGCGTGTGCTCTTGAGCAGCGTCGCCAAAAATCGTATCGACGTGCTCTTGCCCGCTCCGTTTGGACCAATGAATCCGAATAGCTCTCCCGCCTCGATCTTCATATTCACCGAACCGACGGCGGTGAACTCTCCGTAATCCTTACCAAAGTTGATCAATTCAATCATGTCGGAAAACGATCTTAAAAGGCGTCTATGGATTAAGTACTGTCACACTGTTAGTGTAGCCGATTCGAAGCCCTTTCGGCAAACTGGCCTAAAGGCTATCTTGGGTCAGCTGACGAAATTCCTGTTCGCTGAGAATTCGGATTCCCAATTCCTGAGCCTTTTGCAGCTTGCTTCCAGCGGCCTGGCCAGCGACCAAAAAGTCGGTCTTTTTCGAGACACTCCCGGAGGCTTTTCCACCGAGTTTCTCGATCAGCCGTTCGATCTCATCGCGCGAGTAATGCTGCAATGTCCCTGTGACCACCAGAGTTTTACCAGCGAATACTCCGCTGTGATCGACCGAATCCTCGTCGGAGGTTGTCAACACGACGCCCGCATTTCTGAGTTGCTCGAAGACCTGTCGACCCTCGTCGCTGCGGCAGAAATCATAGACACTTCTGGCGATGATCGGTCCAATTTCCTCCGTCGCAGATAACTCTTCCTCGGTGGCGTCCAAGAGCCTTTGGGCTGACCCAAAACGTCGTGCAAGCACCGTTGCAACGCGCTGTCCGACGTGACGAATGGTGATCGCATTGAGCACCCGGGACAATCCCCGCTGTTTGCTGGCCTCGATTCCCTGCAAAAGATTCTCCGCCGATTTTCTACCCATGCGCTCGAGCCCCATGAGCTTATCGAGACTCAGACTGTAAAGGTCGGCATAGGAATTCACCACTTGAGCATCGACCAACTGATTGACCAATTTGTCTCCAAGACCCTCGATATCCATGCAATCTCGGGTTGCAAAGTAACGCAGACGCTGACGCCACTGAGCAGGACACTGGGATGAAACACACCGAATATAGACGCCCGAGGCATCTTTGACCAACCGCTCACCGCACTCGGGACACGTCTGGGGAAACTGAAACTCCGGCAACTCATGCTCTCGTCGATGCTTCTCGACCCGAACAATATGCGGGATGATCTTCCCTGCCTTTTCCACCACCACCCAATCGCCAATCCTCACATCCTTACGCCTTATCTCGTCGAGATTGTGGAGCGATGCGCGGCTGACAGTAGTTCCCGCCAACTGGACCGGTTCGAGTTCAGCTACCGGAGTGACCGTGCCGGTCTTACCTACCTGCGTTTTGATCTCCAAGAGTTTTGTCACCGCTTCGTATTTCTCGATCTTGTAGGCGATCACCCAGCGAGGCGATTTACTGGTGGCTCCAAGCGACTCACGCTGTTCGAGCGAATTGACTTTGATCACCAAGCCATCGACCTCGAAGTCCAGTTCGTGAAGGTTTTCGACCAAGTGATTGCAGTGCTCAACAACCTCGTCAGTGCTTTGAAAACTCCGTACCAGCGGAGTGATTGGAACACCCAATTCACGAACCGCTTCCAAAAATTGCATGTGCGTTCGAACTTGCAAACCTTCGCAGAAACCCATCCCATGGCATAGGAACCGCAGCTTTCGTTTGGCACAAAGTTTTGGATCGAGCAAACGTATGGATCCGGCTGTCACGTTTCGGGGATTTTTAAACTCAGGCTCGTTGACGCTGGATCGCTGCTGGTTCAGTTGCACAAGGTCCGAGTTGGTCATGTAGACCTCACCCCGCACCTCCAGAGACTTCGGAATCTGCTTGCCACTGAGCTGCAAGGGTAAACCGCGAATGGTGCGAGCATTGTGTGTGACATCGTCGCCAACCTCTCCATTGCCACGAGTGACTGCGGCGACAAGCTTGCCCTGTTCGTAACGGATCGATGCAGCCACGCCGTCGACCTTGAGCTCGACAACCCATTCGACGCGCTCACCTTTGAGAAGCTTCTCGACCCGATGCAAGAACTCGCGGAGTTCACCCTCGGTGTACGTGTTGTCTATCGATAGCATTGGAATGCGATGCGCGACCTGTTGCAAACCCTCGACAGGTGCATCCCCGATCTTCTGCGTAGGACTATCCGAGGTGATCAATTCCGGAAAACGCCGCTCCCAAGCAGTCAGTTCATTCAGCAAGCGATCGTATTGCAGATCCGTGACAACCGGCTCAGCAACCACATAGTACAGATAATCGTGTTTGCGAATCTGCTCCCGCAAATCCAACACTGTTTTGTAAGCCTGCTCGGGACTGACATTCGGATCATCGGGCTTATGCATAAGCTTTCTTCATCGACTCACAGAGAGACTCGTTTGCCGGTTTTTGCGGACTTGTACACCGCGTTAATCAATTCAACACTTCTCCGACCCTCGGTCCCATCGATGCGGGAAGGCAGGCCGCTTTGAATCGCCTTGGCAAAATCTTTAAACAGTTCCCGGTGCGCAACATGGCCGATGGCTGCCGGATCCGATGCCCCACCCCCTGTCGAATTGGACTTCATCTCTGAAAGGATTTTCTCATCCTGCTTAGTGGATTTGGCAAAGTTCCACCGCACCAACGCTTCCTCCTCCAAAACCGCCATCCCATGCGAACCGGCAATCTCGATCCGTTTGAGCGTACCCGGATAAGCAGCGGTGGTGGCAACAATCGTTCCAAGTGCACCAGATTCGAACTCCAGCGTGGCGACCGCCGTGTCCTCGACTTCGATACGCTCGTGCGCTCGTAATGCTGTCATGGCACTGACGGCTCGAACCGGTCCCATCAACCACAACAGCAAGTCAACGCTGTGGATGGCTTGGTTCATCAACGCTCCGCCACCATCGAGCGCCCAGGTCCCCCGCCATTTGCCGCTGTCGTAATACTGCTGAGTGCGAAACCACTTGACGATCGCATCGGCAACGGAAATCGATCCAAAGCGACCCTGCTCGACCGCCGCTTTCATCAAAATCGCCGATCGGTGAAAGCGGGATGGAAATATCGTACCGAGATAGACGTTGTTCTTGTCGCATTCGGCAATCAGTTGGTCGCAGCGTTTGGTGGTGACCTCCAGGGGTTTTTCGACCAAGACATGTTTTCCGGCGCGGGCTGCTGCGATTCCGGGTTCGAGGTGCGCTCCGCTCGGAGTGCAAATCGTGACAATATCGATCGCAGGGTCCTTGAGCATCGCCTGCAAATCATCGTAGGCTTGGCCGCCAAACTCCGAGCAAAAAGCCTCGGCTTTAAAACGCTCCCGTCCATAACACGCTACAAGCTTCGAGCCCCTGATCTCAGCAATGGCCCTGGCATGAAACTTGGCAATCATGCCGCATCCGATAATCCCCCAACCCAACATGGTGCTTGCCTCTTGTTCTTCGTGATTTGGTCCTTGGACCTTCGATAGCTAACTCTGTACGATCGCTCGATTCATCGACCCACTCTGGCGACCTTGAATATCTATCGTAACATACCGGAAGCCCAATTCGATGGCCTTGTTGGCGATCTTCGTTCGCATCGGATCACAGACTGCAAGCAGCAGTTGATCGGGGTGAATCTCAATTCTTAAAAGCTCATCGGCATGCAAACGGGCT
>JBJTAQ010000741.1:0-3242 GCA_046090945.1 Pirellula sp. | reverse complement strand
ACGTTTACTCAGGAATACTAGGGTGATTCATGACATTCCTAGGGATTGCACTGCTGTTTCTACTGGCTGCTCTGATTGTCTTTGCAATTGACCTGATGATCCCAACCGGTGGGGTCCTCGTGGCGATCACACCTAGGATTCCAGTGACCGCCACGAGGACCCCACCGGTTGGGATCATCAGGTCAATTGCAAAGACAATCAGAGCAGCCAGTAGAAACAGCAGTGCAATCCCTAGGAATGTCATGAATCACCCTAGTATTCCTGAGTAAACGTCTAACTTGGATCGTAACCTAAATTCGGCGATAGCCACTTCTCCACATCTCCAACGGTCATCCCCTTTCGCTTTGCATACGATTCGACTTGGTCGACTGTAATCCGATCGACTGCAAAGTAGCGAGATTCGGGATGGCCGAAATAAAATCCGCTGACGCTAGCCGCCGGCCACATTGCGCACGATTCGGTCAACGAGACTCCAATCTGCCCTGGTGCATCGAGCAGATCAAATAGGATTCTTTTTTCGGTATGGTCTGGACAAGCTGGATAGCCGGGAGCAGGACGTATCCCACGGTACTCTTCGTTGATGAGTTGCTCGTTACCCAATTGCTCTTCGATACCATACCCCCAGTCGAGCCGGGCTTGCTCATGCAACAACTCCGCGAATGCTTCAGCCAAACGGTCCGCAACCGCCTTGGCCATGATCGACGAGTAGTCGTCGTGCTTGCTCTCGTAGTGCTTGGCAAGTTCATCGGCTCCATGCCCGGCTGTTACGACAAAGGCTCCGAGATAGTCCTTGCGTCCCGAATCGACAGGAGCTACGTAATCGGCAAGGCTCCTGAAATCGCTCTGTCCTTTTCTCTCCCACTGCTGTCTCAAGAAATGGAATCGTGTGAGCTGTTTTGTCCGAGTCTCGTCGGTGAAGAGAATCACATCATCTCCGACGGAAGCTGCTGGCCAAAACCCATAAACCGCATGAGCTCCGAGTGCATTCGTTGCGATGCAGTCAAATAACATTCTCGATGCGTCATCAAAAAGCTTCTTGGCCTCCTGCCCCACATGCGGGTCTTGGAAGATCTTCGGATACTTGCCTTTGAGCTCCCAAGCCATAAAGAACGGGGACCAGTCGATGTATTTGGCAATCTTCTCGATCGAATAATTCTTCAGCACCCTGGTCCCTGTAAAACTTGGCTTGTCGATGCGGACCGTAGCCCAATCGGTTGCGAACGCTTTGGCACAAGCATCTGCGTAGGGAACAAGCTTGACCTGCCTTGCCTCGTAGCTCGATCGCAACTCCTCCTGAAGCTTGATATTATCCTGTACATACTTGGCCCTGAGCTCTTTGCTGCAAAGTGACTCGACAACACCGACGCACCTCGAAGCGTCCAAGACGTGCACGGTCGGTTCGATGTAGTGCGGCGCGATCTTGACCGCAGTATGTTTAGCCGAGGTGGTTGCGCCGCCGATGAGCAACGGCATTTTTAACCCCATCCGCTGCATCTCCTTGGCGACGTGTGTCATTTCATCAAGACTCGGGGTGATCAGCCCCGACAGACCGATCACATCGACGTTGTGCTTGACTGCCTCTTCGAGGATCTTCTCGCATGGACACATCACTCCAAGATCGATGACCTCATAGTTATTGCATCCGAGCACGACGCCGACAATATTTTTCCCAATATCGTGAACGTCCCCTTTGACCGTGGCCATCAACACCTTGCCTCGGAAACTTTGGCCCTCAAGACCAGCCTCTTGCTTCTCCTTCTCCATGAACGGCTGCAAATAGTTCACAGCTTTCTTCATCACCCGCGCACTTTTAACAACCTGAGGCAGGAACATTTTTCCTGCCCCGAATAGATCACCCACAACCCCCATCGCGGACATCAAGGGCCCCTCAATCACCTCCAAGCATCGAGTACATCCAACCCTTGCTTCCTCGGTATCGGCCTCAATAAATTTGTCAATTCCGTGAATCAATGCATGCTTGAGCCGCTCGTGCACAGGCTTGTCTCGCCACTCAAGGTTCTCACCACTGGCTTTTTTGGTACCCGAGCCTTTGTAGGTTTCCGCCAAGATCAAAAGCCGTTCGGTGGCGTCGGATCGACGATTAAGCAAAACGTCTTCGACATGTTCCAGCAAGACCTTGGGGATGTCTTCGTAGACGGCAAGTTGCCCGGCGTTGACGATCCCCATGTCCATCCCAGCCTGGATCGCATGGTAGAGGAACGCCGAGTGCATCGCTTCACGCACCACATCGTTGCCTCGGAACGAAAAACTGATGTTGCTGACACCGCCGGAGATCCTGCAACCAGGACATTGCTTTTTGATCAAACGACAAGCTTCAATGAAATTTACTGCGTAGTTGTCGTGCTCCTCGATCCCAGTGGCAACGGTCAAAATATTTGGATCGAAAATAATATCCTGTGGAGGAAAAGAAAGCTCGTTGACGAGCAAATCGTAAGCCCGCTTGCAGATCCTCGCTTTTTCAAGCGTCTCGGTCGCTTGACCTTTCTCGTCAAACGCCATCACGACGACGGCTGCCCCGTATCGACGGATGATCCCTGCTCGCCTTAGAAACTCTTCCTGGCCGTCCTTAAGACTTATGCTGTTGACGATCGCTTTGCCTTGAACATTCTGAAGTCCGGCAAGCAGCACCTCCCACTTCGATGAATCGATCATCACAGGCACAGCAGCGACAATCGAATCACCGGCGATCAATCGCAGGAACTTGGTCATGGCCTCTACACCATCGAGCAAGGCATCATCCATATTGATGTCGATAATCGTGGCACCGTTCTGTACCTGTTGTCGAGCTACCTCGACAGCCTCCTCAAACTTGTCGTTTCGAATCAGATTCGCAAAAGCTTTTGAACCGGTCACATTGGTTCGCTCACCGACCATCGTAAACTGGGTTTCGGGCCTGAGCGTTGTCGCTTCTTGTCCGCTGAGCCGAGTCCATACAATCGGTTCAGGCGGACGTCGAGGTGGAATCCCTCGGATCCTTTCGGCGATCGCTCGGATATGCTCCGGTGTAGATCCGCAACAACCACCCACAATGTTCAACCAACCGTTGCGCGCAAAGTCTTCGATATAGTCAGCCATACGATTTGGGGTCAGATCGTACTCTCCAAATGCGTTCGGAAGACCTGCATTGGGGTGGCATGAGATCGGCACATCGGAGACTTTTGCCAACTCCTCGATATGAGGACGCATGATGTCTGGTCCCATGGCGCAATTCATACCGACAC
>JBJTAQ010000740.1:0-6451 GCA_046090945.1 Pirellula sp. | reverse complement strand
GGCGAAATTCGAGATCTCGTAATGCTCGATGCCGCCACTCGTCAGGGTATCGATCGCCAAGTTGTACATATCGAGTTCCAACTCTTCGTCGACCTTAGCGATCTTGTTCCGCATCAAGTCACCATAGAAACGCGCCCCCTTTTCAAACGTCAATCCATACGTCGAAACATGGCCAATGCCGCATTCCAGGCATCGCTCTAGGTCTTGCTCCCACTCCCGAAGCGTCTCACCCGGTGCGGCAAAGATCAGATCCAGCGAGACTCTCGGCATGACCTCACGGGCTAGCTCGAGGGCAGCGTGCAGCTCCTCGGAGGTATGATCTCGCTCGAGCACCTTCAACTTGCGTTCCTGAAACGATTGGCCACCAATGCTCACACGATTGACCCCGAAGCTTCTCCAAAGTTTGAGATTTTCAAGGGTGATATCGCGAGGGTTCGCTTCGATCGACCACTCTTGGATACCACCGATCGGCAACCAACGAGTGATCCCATCGAGCAACCGCTGCATGAGCGATGGTTTCAGGATCGACGGCGTCCCACCTCCCAAGAAGATTGTCTGGACCGGTTGCGGTTGCCCTAACCATGACAGTTCGGTCAGGATCGCATCGACGAATCGCGAGTGAAGATCATCACGTCCAGCAAGGAGCGTAAAGTTGCAGTAACCGCATCGCTGGTAGCAGAACGGGACATGCAAATAAGCCGCGACAGGACCTGGGCCTCTGCTGGCCATCTCCAAAGCATAACTCGCATTAAAAACCATAAGCTCGTTGCTGGCTCTGAACTACTTGGGCAGATTCCCAGTAATGATACTCAGGTATTGCATGAATACCATGAAGATCACGGTGATGATCATCGCAGCGATCAAGAACCAAATGGCAAATCCGGCAGAGACCGCCAACTGCTTAAGAGCAAGCTGCGCTTTATCTCGGTACTGGAGTGCTAGTCGCTCAAGCGATTCGCTGTCAGCACCGCTGAGCTCTCCAACTTCGAGTATCTGAATGAATTCATCAGGCAAGCGATTCGGCCGAGCAAAACTCTCCGAGAGCGACTGACCCTTTTGAATTTCAGCTTCGATTTCAGGTAATCCGGCGATGTAGTAATGGTTACCTGTGGTCAAGATCGAATCGCGGACGCTGCGTTTGGCCTCGACCCCCGCTCCGAGCATCATCGACAACGTCATCGACAAGCGGGAAAGGGCCGTGTAGGTTAGCACTGGGCCAATCACAGGAATGTTCCGAACCAAAGGTACAAGCGTTTGATGGCAGTTGTACCAGTTGTTGCGAATCGCAAAAAACAGGGTTCCTAAAACCAAACCTATTCCTGTGAGAATGCTCAAGAAGATCAGCACTCCGGTTCCTCCCCGCAATCCTACGCCTGTGATATCAAAAGGCTTCTCGCCGGGTCCACCCGCTTTGAAAAAACCATTGATGAATATCATCCCGCACATGATGGCGATGGCCATGAGGAACTGGATCACCGGAGATGTGATCTGAGAGATAAAGTCCTGTCGCGTTCGCTTCAGATCGAGGTAATAGTCCGACATGTAACCCAACACACGATCGACTTGTCCAGATTCCTCCCCGGCCGAAATCATCTTGATCAACAGGGGCGGATAAAAACCTTTCTGCAACGCGAGGGCTTCCGAGAAACTGTACCCCAGGCGAATTTTGTCGGCGGCATCTTTCGCCGCATCCTTGTATTGGGTACTACCCGCCTTGGATTCCGTATCTAAGAGTCTAAGCGGATCGACGCCGGCCTGCAGCCCCGTTGCGAGCCGATTGCAAAACTGATGTAGTTGACCGTGCGATGCGGACATGAGCTTTTGTCATCCAGGAAACTTAGGGAAACTTTTCCGGGTTTCCTTCAAGCTTCTCCGGCAGGGCTGCCGAGTGTGAAGAAAACAGGATTGTAGCGATTCTACCAAAGGAATGGACGATGCAGAACCAACCATTTGCTTGCAAACGTGACCAAAATAGAAACTCTCCATGGTCATTGCGTCAGCATTCGAAAACGAGCCTAGGGCTTGCCCTGCTGGCCGCAACAAGCCTAGTGGGCTGTGCATCGAGTTCAGCGACCAAGCTGCCGGGTTTGTCGATGCCCAAATTTGGTAAATCTGAATCGGCTGCTGCCGTGGGTTCGTCGTTGGCAAGCACCGGTCAGTCGGTCAAGAATCAGCTTTCATCGGTAGGCGCAGCCGTATCATCGGCTTACAGCAAAACCAAAACTGCGATTGCCGCGCCATTTACTCCGGTGTCGGCGTCCTCGATGGAGACGGCCGATGGCGAGAGCAAATCCGGAAAAAACCCCTTGAGCATCGCCCCGGAGATTTTGGTTGCACAAGGCAACTATTTTGAGTCGCAAGGCAATTACGCCAAGGCTCTCGACAGTTATTCGAGGGCATTGGAGACCGAGCCTAAGAATGCCGTGGCGCTGCTGAGTATGGCCCGATTGTACGATCGTCAACAGGACACTGCCAAATCGGTCGAGTTCTATCAGAGGACGATCCAAGCGGCACCGACCCATGCGGATGCTTGCATGGAGCTTGGCAAACTCTACGCGAAGTCCGGGGACCTGAATTCAGCGCAGCAGCATTTGCGAAAAGCGGTTGAATTGCAACCGAACAATAAATCCTATCGCCAAGCTTTAGCGGGCGCTATGTTGGATGCTGGCGACACCAATGGTTCGATGGCGGAATTGGCTCAGAGTGAAACGCCAGCCATGGCCCAGTATCAAATGGCCTACTTGCACTTCCAACGCAAGAACATACCTGCCACGCAGCAACACCTGACCGAAGCATTAAAGATCGATCCAAATCTCAAACCTGCTCGCGATCTATTGGCCAGCATCGGCGGCACGGCCAACATCGACCAGTTGGTTGATCGTGGACGTCAGTTGTCTCAGCAAGCAAACGGGATCTACCAACAAGTTGGAGTCGTAACCAACGGCATTTCGAATGCTCTAAACGGTGTGCCTGGAACTGCACCACCGAACAACCTTTTGGACATCCCTGTGGCTCCCTATCCCAACGCAGTGATACCGAATGATGAAGCGGTCCGCGTTCGGATGGGCAATTGATCTACAGTTCCTCGCCGAACGCCTCGAAGCACTAATTTTCTCCGGAGTGCCTTTGAAGCACCCGCAGCACATCCTCGGGGGCCTCTTCCATGACGTAATGACCTACGTCTGGCAATTGATGCACCTGGGCCTCGGGCCATACAGACTGAAATCTACTCAGACACTCGGGTGTAAAACACCAGTCCTTCATTCCCCAGACGAGGTCGATCGGCAGATGGCCGAGCTTGGGCAGGTCTCTTTCCAGTTCAGAGAGCACCCGATAGGTCTTGTGCGAATGCCTCAAGGGTATATCTCGGACAAACGTGTCGATACCGATCCGGTTGGCCGGCGAGTTGTACGGAGCAAGCAGTCCTGCTTGGACGCTCGGCTCAAGTCGATCGAGTCGGTCGATCGCCATGCGTGTAGCTGCTAGCGCGAAAGCGTTGAGATAGCGCATTGCGAAACTCCCCAAGACTGGAAACCGACAAGCGGCGATGCGCCAAGGGACGTAGGGTGGCGGAAAAGCACCGGTGTTGAGTACGACCAGACCTGCGATTCGATCAAGCCTCTTGAGAGCGGCCCCGAGTCCGATCGCTCCACCCCAATCGTGAACGACCATGACGATCTGCCGAAGGTCCAGTGCATCGATCCAACGGACCAAGTTGTCGGTATGTTTTGCCAAACAATACTCGTACCGCTGGGGCTTGTCGCTCAGCCCACAACCGACATGGTCAACCGCCAACACTCGATGCGTCTTTGAATACTGTTCGACGATCGAACGGTAGTAGAAAGACCAAGTTGGGTTGCCGTGCACGGCCACGATGCACGGCTTATTTGCCTTGGAACTAACGCTCGAACCATCCGGTGCACCTGACTCGTCGACGTAGTGCATACGAACCGATGAATCGAGTTCAAGATAGTGCGATGCAAACGGGTATAGTTTTCTCCAGTCCGAACTTGCTGATGGCATTGCAACACTATGACCGCAGGTCCTCGAACCCACGGAGTTTGTAAGGGAACCCGACGTAGTCGAGAACCTTGCACAGCCCCCTGAGTGCAACTCCAAAGCCATCTGGTCCGCTGAAGCCACCGAACTGCCCGCCTCCTTTGACATGTGGTTCGAGATCGACAAACAAACCTGGGATGCCACGTGCGCGGAGTTTTTCGATAAGCTGTGGATAGATCGACATCAGATCTCTGAAGATCGCTTCGTGTCCGGAATCGCCTAAGTTCGCCGGGACAAAGGCTTTGAGAGACTCTTCATCGACGTGGCTTGATACTGCACTCGGGCGTTTGTAATCCTTGACGTGAATCCAACCCAGGCCGGGCTTCATGGCCAAGTACTCTTCGAAGACTTGATCGGTCGACATCCCTTGGCAGACCAGATTGGCACCGTCGAAGACCAATACCAAAGCCGGATGGGACACGGCACTGTGGATTTGTGCGAGCAGTTTTCCTGTTTGACCGATCAGGTTGGCTTCGACCTCCAAACCGTAGGTCAATCCGTAGGAATCGCACATGCGCGTGATTTGGCCGATCTGATCGATGGCTTGTGCAAGATGCGACTGTGGGTCGGTACCTTTGGGATGGTAGAAAGAGAAACCGCGAATCAACTTGCAATCGAACTGATTGGCCAAGTCGCACGCGCGGCGTACATCCTTTTGCAGGTAATCTTGAAAGGGGACATATTTGTTGTTGGTGCCATCGTCGACATCCAGCAGCTTGACTTTGCCGATCGGCGAGCCGATGCTCGATACGCTCAGGCCGTACTCTTGCTGGAGCGCTCGAATGTGCTCGATCCCTTTGGGTTCGAGTTGCATCACGTTTTGAATTCCACCGCCGGCGTCGATGAACCGCAGCGTGTAATAGCGTAGCCCCAGCGCTGCAAAGGCGCAGAACTGCTGCATTGCGGTTTTCTGATTGGCGGCCTCGTCGGCAAGCCCACCTAGGAGCAACGGGGCAAGTGCTTGGTTGTGCATATTTTAAGGGTGCTGGGAGTACGAAACGGTGATGGTTGAGGTGATCCCGCCACGGGCACCCCATCGACTTTCCAAAGTCGCGCTTCGCGGCTGGACGACTTGCAGGAAGTCATCGAAGATCCTGTTGGTGACGTTCTCGTAGAAGATCCCTTCGTTTCGGAACTTCTGCAGGTAGAGTTTAAGACTCTTGAGTTCGACGCACTTTTTGTCTGGAACGTAGCGAAAAACCAAAGTGCCGAAATCGGGCTGACCGGTCTTCGGGCAGATGGAAGTGAATTCAGGACAGGTGATTTCGATGGTATACTCTCGGCTGGGGTACGAGTTGTCGAAACACTCGAGTTGGTCGGCGAAGGGTGTTCCTGGCACGGTAGTTCTAGTTCTGCTCACAAAAACGGAATTGGATAGGTGACAGCCCTGAGAGGACAACTCCCAGAGCTTGGAGTATCTTAGCAATCCCCGCAAAATACAACAGAGTCCAGCACCCGCCAAAGTCGTCTTATCCATTTGCAAAGAGCCCTCGATTGATCAGGATTTCCGAGATTTTTCAAAGCGTTCAGGGTGAGGGGTTTCTCACCGGCACGCCTAGCATCTTTATCCGCACCAGCGGCTGCAATCTGCGCTGCTGGTACTGCGATACCCGCTATGCTTCGTGGGAACCCGAGGGAGAGAACCGCAGCGCCGAGGAAATCTTGAGGCAAATCGAAGACTTTCGGATCGAACACGTGGTCCTCACCGGCGGCGAGCCAATGATCTTCGAGTCCCTGCCCGAACTGTGCAGGGAACTCAAACAGCGCGGCAAGCACATCACGATCGAAACGGCTGGGACTCTCGATCGCGATTGCCTTTGCGACCTGTGGTCGATCAGCCCCAAACTGAGCAACTCCAATCCCGTCGGTTTCACGACGGAAACTTGGGTCCGCAAGCACGAAGCGGTCCGGTATGCACCCCAGGTGGTCGAGTCGCTGATGTCCAAGGGTGAGTATCAGTTGAAATTTGTGGTAGGATCGATTTTGGACGCCGAAGAAGTTCTCGAATACTTAACGCACCTGCGAGGATTCGATCGCCATCGCGTGATGCTCATGCCTAGGGCCACCGACAAAGAAGCTCTCGACGTGCAACTCAGTTGGCTTGCCGACTGGTGCAGGTCCCACGACTTGCGACTGTGCGACCGACAGCACATACGTTGGTTCGGAAACCGTCGAGGAACGTAATCCTCTGGAGACTCGCACCTTGAAAATCGAAGATGACTACCGTGAGTACTCTGAGCGATCTGCTACTCCCTCCTGGGCATGGCTATTCGTTTTGCTGCTCATGCCCGTGGCGCTGCTGAATTATCTCGATCGCCAGATGATGGCCACGATGCGTGATTCGGTCATGGAATCGATCCCGGAGTTTCATCAACCGGACAACCCCCAAAAG
>JBJTAQ010000739.1:0-2321 GCA_046090945.1 Pirellula sp. | reverse complement strand
CAAGGTACGTTCCGCGGTCGGCTTGATGGTCGAGTTAGGTAATGGATGTGGTTGATACTATTGGCGGTTGTTGAGATGGCGACCCCGACCGCTGCACGTACCCTACGACCTACGACCCCCGTGTGACTCGCTAGCCCTTGGTTTTTCATACCACTGCCATAGGCCATTTCCGCTAAAACTTCGATTGGCGACAAAATCGCGAATCTCCATGTTTTCATTTCGTTTACGTCGTGTGACTCACTTGGGGGTGAGTCACGCGATTTAGAGCCTTTTGGCGGTTTAGAGCCCATTTGGACCGAAAATCGGGGATGGGTGAGTCACACGTTGGGACGCTCGGTTCGAACCGATATCTCGCAATCCCTTTGAATTTATTGGGTAAAAACGCAAAGACCCGCTGGGGTGAGCCAGCGGGTCGTAAGCGGTATGGTCACGTTGCGGTGACCGACTCGATGGAGGCGGTTTCGTGGACTCGCAACCTTGCTCTGTTTTGGAAACTGCCGGCGAACCATGAAAAACACTGGGAAATTCACAAATCCGTAAATCGTTTGAGAGCCTTGGAGTAGCTAGACCTACTGTGGTCACTAAGAGTGCTGATGTCTCTAACGCTCCGCTCCGCTCCTAGTGCCGAGTTCCCGGACACAAAAGTGCTGAATGTTGTGACGCGGAGCTCCCCGGCGGTTTACGAGACGGTGTTTTCCTAATGTAGACGCTTCACGAACGATCGTGCCGGATTGAAGAACGTCACCAGCGAAAGAATCGCTTCGGACGCGACAAGCCAGATTTGACTTTGTCGAACAAGGCTTGATTCACGACCTTGTATTCGTTGTGGCCGAATAGCCTACCCAGTCTCTTAACTGGTGCGTTAGGTTAAAGCAGTTTCAGAACAATAAGCACTCCAGCCAAAATGAGAAGAAAGAGCAACCCAGGAAAAAAGACCCTGAGCAAGTATCGCAACACGCCTGCGTCGCTTACCGAATCCACTTCGATTTTCTGCCTACGTAAACGATCCATGTCAACTTGATCGAATGCAGTTTCATGGCCGCTACGTATTTCGGTTGCAAGCTCCCTGAGTTCGTACTCATAGGTCGACTGTTCGGCCCGTGTATCGAACCTTCCTAGCGAGAGATACACACTCTTTGCCATCGAATCATCGTCTGCAGGCTTGAACCCGCATTCACTGCATCGCTTGTAGGGGGCGTCCTTGGATTTACCACATTTGAGGCAGACAGCGTACACGCTATTGATCCTCCCTGGCGTTCAAGAGTTCCCACAATTCACCGCCAACCTCATCGCTGACGTAGGCAGTTCCGGTGCCGAGCGCCGGAATTCCAATTCGTATTCCGTTTTTCACCCATGCAGCACGCGCCGCATGTTGAGGCCCCCAATTTCGAGCCCAACCCATCCATGTGTTCACATCGAGCGAACGGTGGAATACACCACGCATAGGCGGAAGATTGATAAGGTTGAATCCAGCGTTTTGGATGCCTTGAGGTATTCCCGCTCGCTGCGGGAACAGCCAGTGGTGAAGGCTATGGCCGTTTGCCCCTCCGCGAGCAGACCAATACTCCGGACTGATTTCGCGTCGGAAGCTGCGGTTGTCGTAAAAAAACCTACGAGCTCGCGTAAAAAGTCCAGATTGGTTTGCTGTTCTAACTGGGGCTACGCACTACGGTTGTTCAAGCATAATCCGCTTCCTTTCCTCAGAGTGGCTGATATTCGAAAGCAAGAGTCCAAAGTCAAAGTCTTCGTCTTCTACGAAGGGAGTCTCGTCCGGACTCAATGTTGCGTCTGAATGGACGACGTACGGAACCGAAGCGTACTGAACACCGCCTTTCATCACCCGCAAAACACGATTCGGCCCACTAGCTTGAACGTCTACGGTGTAGCCGTCTGAAAGTCCAAAGACTGCGTCCCCAACCCTAATGAATAGCCCACCATCAATACGAGCCAAGGCAAAGAGTGATTGGCCCTGTATCCAAAAACTCCCATCGGATTTGCGATCCATCGGAAGTTGCCCTTGAACAAACTCTAGCGAACCTATCTCAGTGGTAAGATTTGGTACTCTAGCGAATCGGTTATAGTTGTCAAAGTCTCTCAAGAACAAGACATTTGGAGAGTTGGTCATAGTTACAGGCCCAAGTCCTTTCCGCCAGTTCGACAGGCACTCTCGATGATTTCCTCCCACGACTTTCCTTTGTTTCGTAGGTACTCAATGGTTGGCCCAAGCTTGTCGCCGTACTTCGCGAGATTGCGTTCGTAGATCTGCTGCAACAGATCATCAGGAGTTAGGTTCTTGTACTGAACCCCGAGCGCTCGTCGTT
>JBJTAQ010000738.1:0-2731 GCA_046090945.1 Pirellula sp. | reverse complement strand
GGAAATCTCATTGAGGATGTCATTTAGTTTATTGCTAAACCGAAGGCTGTCATGCACAAATGACTCTGGAAGGTTTGAAAAATCATTCGATACAATGGTTGTACGACTGAGGTGAATGTTGTTATGCTGATGCTTCCCCGTTGAGACTGAATTAGGCAATGATCCACTGATGAGAGAGAAGAAATCTTGCAGATCATCAGACTGAAGAAGAATCGATGAATCACCTGTGACGACAAGTTGCCTGCCGAGTCTGTTGTTTCCTCCTGTTATCGATTTAATAATTTCTTTTTCGTGTCCGGGTGCCGAACGAATTGAGGTCGAAAATGAAAGCTTGTTTGGTTTGTCTTTCTGAAAAAGATCTGTTGAATTCGTACCCGGTTCGGAATAAATCAAAAATGAGTACGTAGACGCAAACGCATGGCATTGTGGTATTTTCGATTCAGCGGTTCTAGCAATTGATGGTAGCAAGTCAATTGCCTTCATGTTCCTCGCACTATAAATCACCCTGCAACCGGCCTCTAAGTCTTCCCCTAAGTTGCGTAATTTGATGATCAAAACCAAATCTGGGCCACCTAGCGTTTCATATACACAAAACTCAAAGGTAGATTCCCTCTGGCAGTGTGTCGCTATCGCTGTTGCACTATGTTCAAACGAGGCTTCCACAAGTTCCACCGTTCCACATGCATCGACTGCGGCGGAGGACAAATTAAACCAAACCATCATGTATCCAGATGGTCCATCCTTGGGATTGCCGGAAACCAATTCGGTCTCACATCCGTCCCATCCATTGCTCTTAGGGGAATTGTCGTGTCGGTAGAGTGCAATTTCAGACGTCCCAATGGGATTGAGTCCTTCATTCGGATCGTTCTCAGTTTCCTCATGGGACAGCCCAGTCTTTTGGTAGAGCGCTGGGTATGGCTCAAGCGCTGATAGACTCCCTATCCTCTCAAAACTCGCGTAATCAAAGACTCCTAGAACCGACCACACCTTCTCAGACGGTATCTCAACTTCAACATGTATGTGAGGGGTCAGTTCCTTCCTGAGGCGACACTTCAATCCAAGAAGCACGGGACGACCTTTCCTGCGATTCCAAAATGGTGATTTTCAACCACTTTGCCTAGTACGCTTATGGCTCAAAATCAGAGAGTTGACGAGCCGTTTTTGAAAAAATGCTACAGCCAGCGAATCATTGCAAAAAAGTGCGACCTAAGAGTTCGTATCCTGTTGGTTCGATGGCTTTGAATTGGTTTCTCTTTCACTGACCTCATCTTGCGTCCGACCGACCGAATTGGTCGCCAGAGCTTCTGCAGGGTATTGATCGATCGGCATTCGAAAATCAACTGTCGACAGTGTCATGGCGCGACGCTTCATACCGACGGCTCGCGTCGATGGTGTTCGATTTCTCATTTTAGCCTACTTCCTGTTGCTCAAATCCGTTCGACTCTTCAGGACGCACCTTCCAAACACACACGTCCACTGTGGACGTAGTTTGTCAAAATTCTGGCTATCCAAAGCACAATAGCCTAGATGTGAAATTCGATTTGTCAATCTTCTTGGTTCGTCCATCCACACTTTTTTCTCCTGTCTTTTTGTTCAGATACAGGTTTTTCCTGAAAGTTTGGCTGATCCGACAGCAAGGTTTTTTAACAAGTTTTCCACCGTGCCGCATCCGACACCAGATTTTTACCTTAATCAAAATCGAGGTGGTGCGTCGATTCTGATTGCGAAGAAATGATCAAAAAACCGGGAAAATCGTATGAAATCTAGAGATGCCAAAGGCACGCAGATGAGGTGTTCGTAAAACTACAGACGATGTGTTCCCTATGGCTCGTAGGGGCTATCTGCGCAGTCTTGGCTGTTGATACACCGTCTCATTTAGTCGTCTTCGGCCCAAGACACATGGACTCTCGATTTCAAGTCCCATAAGACTCTTTGTTTTTTTGGGGTCTTCACTGCGGCCGCTAAAAGCAAAATGGCCAATGTTACGGAGGAAGAGGTTTTTGACGGAATCTCCTCCTTTGTAATTCGTGCACTGGAGGAGGAAGCAAAAACGAGTGATCTTGGCGTCGGGACCAATCGTAGCTTTCTCACCAGGTTCCCAAGCTCGTACAGTGTCATTCGCTACATCGTTGTCACCATTCGTAACCGTCGGATTCGCAAAGGCGCTTATCGCGAAGAAACAAATGCAACCACAGAATTGGATTCTGCTGATATAAGACAAGATAGCAAGGGTAGTCTCGAAACTGCGATCGTTTCCTACCTCGCTTTTTTATCCTCTACCGACGCAACTGACCTTAGCAAGGATCCAGCTGGATTGAATCTCTTAGAGCAACAAGTCATCGTCGCAAGATGGAAAGGACATTCACAAAGCGAGATTGGCTTGCAGATCTTTAAGAGCGTGAGCACTGTCCATCGAATCGAAAAGCAAGCACACGAGAAATTGCGTAAATGGCTACTTGATTAGCCTCATTTCTCAATCTCCTTGTTTCTTTTCTTACGAAGATTTTGGTGAAGGCGATCTAAGGCATCGGCGAACTCGAGAAACTCTTCGTCACCAGACAACTTCGCTCGGAACTCCTTGGCCTCCCTCGAACCTGGACCAACACTCGCAACGATTTGAGAGTGTTGGTCCAGGTTCGAGGGAGGCCAAGGAGTTCCGAGCGAAGTTGTCTGGTGACGAAGAGTTTCTCGAGTTCGCCGATGCCTTAGATCGCCTTCACCAAAATCTTCG
>JBJTAQ010000737.1:0-1391 GCA_046090945.1 Pirellula sp. | reverse complement strand
ATCATCGCTCAGAAACTGCTCCGATCGATTCGACAAGGTGTCTCGCGGGTTCCAACCTGCGAAATCATGACCTTCACTCCCATGATCCGAAAACTTCTCCTGGAAGAAAAAGATCAAAAGCTCGCCGATGCAATCCGAATCGGTGCCGCAGAAGGGATGCAAGACTTCACGATGAGTCTCAAGCAGTTGATCGACGATGGACTGATCGACCGCCCGACGGCATTTGAGGTCGCCCCGAATCCCGAGGCTCTGAAGATGGCCCTCAAGGGGATCAACGTCAGCCAACCCGGTATCATCTAATCCTCCAATTCTGTCCTCACCAACCATCCACCACTTACCACTTTTCACTGACTTATGATATTCGGCAAAAAGAAGAAGAGCGCCAGCAAGAGCGATTCGGGCGGGGAGATCGAAGTTCCCAATTTGGAGATCAAAGCCTCGGGAGTTAGCAAGGAGGAAGCCGTTGGGCTATTGATCGCTTGTCGACAACTGCCCGGCTACCCGATAGCGATCGTGCTTGTTGCCAATGCGATCAACACGCGAGCCGATAGGATTCTGATCGATTACTCGGCCCAAGGTGCGGTGGCAAGGTATCGAGTCGATGGTATTTGGGAATCCCTACCAGCGATGGATCGTCCCACAGCCGATGCGCTGCTTGTCGTTTGGAAGAAAGCATTGGGCTTGAACCCAGCCGAGCGTAAAGCCCGTCAGGACGGCAAGTTTGCGACAAACTTCCGCGATATCGACTGGGTGATTTCGTTCATGAGCACCGGTGTTCCCTCGGGCGAGCGAGTGCTCTTTACGATCGAACGCAAAAAACCGGTCCTCAAGACGCTCACCGATCTGGGAATGCGGGATGCCACCCAAGAGGCCTTCAAGGGGATGATGAACGGACATCAAGGGATGGTCATCATCAGCGCTCCGGCGACGCATGGACTGCCGACAACTTGGCGAATCGCTTTGGATAACGCCGATAAATTCGTACGCGACTGGGTCTTGATCGAAAACAAAAAGAATCAAGAGCCCGATATCATCAACGTCACGGAATACTTCTACGAGGAAGGTGGAGATAGCGCCGAGCAGGTCTTCGATAAAGTACGACTCAAGCAACCTGACGTGTACGTTTTACCCTCTTTGATCAGCCCCCAGATTGTCGAAGCCGTCTTAGGGCAGATCCACAAAGAGCAAAAGCACTTGGTCACCCGAATCGTTGCCAGCGATGCCGTCGATGCGCTGCTGCAGGTTCTCAAGGCCAATCCCAAGCATGCCAAAGCGCTGCTGGGGATCGCCCAAGGTGTCCTCAATCAGCGTCTGATCCGGCGATTATGCGAGTCTTGCAAACAAGCTTACCAGCCCACCCCTCAACTGCTACAAAAACTCGGTCTACCCCA
>JBJTAQ010000736.1:0-2282 GCA_046090945.1 Pirellula sp. | reverse complement strand
GGATCACCTCCAAAATGGCTTGACGTTCCGAGATCACCTCCTGTGGGCTTTGAGCCAAGATCCGATTCCATAGATCGATGGACGAGCCGAGGATCGATTCTGAGATTTGGAGGATTCGAGAGTCAGACATCGACGAGTTACGCAGGGAAATCCTTACTTTGGCACTGAAAACATAGGCTCTTTAGTATAGTCCGGACAATTCCGATGCAACGCTTTTGCTTGGTCTGGGATTCGCGCAAGTTCCGATAAAATATTGACTTTCGGTCTTGTGTGAGGTTTAATGGGACAGGCGGTGATCAGCCTCCATCGCCCACACACAACCTGTTTTCCTCGCTTTTTTGAGCAGGAAGAACGTTCGCATTTTCAAATTCACGCTGATCTCTTGGGATACAACGAGGCAGACTCATGGCTAGGCGACGAATACCCCGCGGAATGACCCTGATCGAGGTCTTGATCGCCACAGCCCTGACGATGCTGATCATGTTGGCCTTGGCCCAGGGTTTCAAGACCACCAGCCAGAGTATTTCTGCGGGCCGAGCAAGGCTCTCGGGCAGCGACCAACTTCGCTCGATATCGAGTCTACTCAGGTCGGACTTGCAGGGTCTGACGGTTTCTACCTTGGTTCATCCACAGAGTGCCAAGTCCCCGACCGGGTACTTCGTCTACTATGATGGTCCAACGACCGATTCGACGGCGATGTTATTTAACTATGTGCCGACCGGAGTTGAGATCGAGAATCGGTTTAGCGCTAACCGATGGTCAGATATCGACGATGTGCTGATGTTCACCACAAAGGCTCGCGATGGGCAGTGGTTTTACGGCAGGGTTCCTTTGGCATTGATGAAGATTCACTCGGGCTTAAACTCGGTGTCCTTTCAAGATTGGATCACCGATGTAACGATTGCATCCGAGTACGCGGAGATTGCTTGGTTCATGCGACCGCTCAACGAAGTCGGCATGCTCAACAATCCTGATCCTCAGGATAGCGCTGGAAGCTATTCGTCCAGTCCCAGTTCGACCCCGGTGATCGACCAAATTCCTGGTGTGGATCTCAACGGGGACAATGTTCCCGATCCAGACGGAATGCCCGATCGAATTGCACTGTGCAGACGCGTGCTGCTCATTCGACCGGACCTGGATGTGAATCTCAGCAAACTCTCGGGAGTTCCCTCGGATGCACAGTTGACTGGTTCACCTTTGCCTGTGGCTCAGAATGATGCGGATTCTTTCCGTTATCAAATGAGGTTTGCTTACCAACGGACCGATCTGTCGGTTCGCAAGCAGTGGGATGCGAGCAATAGTCGATTTGTCCTCAAGACCAATTCGTTGGGTGATCTGCAGCGGCCAGAGAATCGTTTTGCGCATTACTCCTTGCCGGCAAGTGCCAGCAACACATCCCTACCGATCATTGCACTGACCAATGAAGCCAACTCTAACGGCAACTATAGGACAATGACGGACTTGGTCATGTCTGGAGTGAATCCAAATAATGACCGTGGCTTTGTTCCTGCCGCGTTTTTTCGAACCAATTTGGTCGCGACCGGTGGTTCCAGTTACAGTCCTCAGTTCACTCAGGAAGAAATAGTGGCGTCGAATGTTGTCGGATTTGACGTTCGCGGGTTCGACACTACAGCCGTGGAATTGTATTCCCAGGGAACGGATGGACTGTGGGGTGGATTGACCGCACCTCCCACTTCGGTTGCCCAAGCTCAGGCGGCGGCCGGTCAGACCGGGTACGATGATTTGGTGGTTGGTCCGAGCGATCCTGGTTATGCGATGATGTTGAAGAATGGACCTGTCATCCCGGCCAAATCAGGGACGTTCGTCGATCTTTCCTGGGGCTTTCGAGTGGTCAATCAGTTGATCAACGCATCCAGAGGGACCTACGGGTTGGTTCCTAACAGTTCGATTTGGGGAAGTGCACTATCGGGCTACGAACCAATTTCAGGCGGAATCATTGACTCCTTGATTCGCTCCGGGAAATACTCCACAGCCTTTTCTGTCCACCAGCCAACATTCGATACCTTCAGCGACTACTACGAATCCGATGGCAATCTTCAACTCAACGGTGTCTCTGAAAATGGAATGGTGGCTTATGGAGCCTCACCAATCATCAGTGCTTCGCCTGACCGAGGTATCGATGGCATCGACAACAATAGCAACGGTGTGATCGACGAAGAAGCGGAGCGCGATACGAGTCCTCCTTACCGATATGCCATGCCGGCGATTCAGGTCAAGTTGCGAGTGCAAGACCAGACGGCTGGAACACTCCAAGAGCTTTC
>JBJTAQ010000735.1:0-4460 GCA_046090945.1 Pirellula sp. | reverse complement strand
GGGGTGCTCGCCCGAGGAATCGTAACCTTCGGTGTTGGCTCTTTTGGTGTCGTCAGCGTTGGAGTCTGCAGCATCGGTTTGCTCTTTGCCGCCGGCACTCTGGCTGTTGCACCCGTTGCATTTGGGGTCTTAGCAATCGGTATCGTTACGGGTGGTGTCGTTGCGTTCGGGTGGAAGGTTTTACTCTCCGTCGTATAGTCTCTCGGGAGCGTGGGCCTGAGCGGGTAATGCACCCGAGCCGCGACCACATAGTCGCTCTTGTCTCCAAAGATCTCGAACGCTTCATCGAGGATCAGTCGCAACTCGGGGAAGATTGGACAGACACACAGCCTCTCATCTTCTTACTAAACGCCTTGACCTTTTTGCAGTTGTCGGGGAATCTAATTCGGTTGTCCGGAAGCTGCGAATTTCCATATTTGATTGATTCAATCTGACACTGAACATCGTTTTTCCTATGTCTTATCATCTTCGAATTACGCGAC
The DNA here is from genome assembly GCA_046090945.1 of Pirellula sp. Classification (GTDB taxonomy): domain Bacteria; phylum Planctomycetota; class Planctomycetia; order Pirellulales; family Pirellulaceae; genus JBKCUI01. The sequence continues at coordinate 3,978 of JBJTAQ010000735.1, read as the reverse complement.
CGGTTAGCGATCTTGGCAAAACTAAGACTATGTATTGCGTTGGGCTTACCCTTTCTGTCATTGGCAGTTTTGAAAATCACGATGGGTTCGACGGTGTCATGCTCGGCCAAGCCGAATCAAACTATCACTTCGAGTTCACCAAGTGCAGAAGTCATTTTATTGCGCCTTGCCCTACCCAAGAAGATCTGGTTGTTTTCTACATCGAAGATTCGTCTGAGTGGCAGAAGGCGTGCGATTCAATGCTGGCAGCTGGATTCAAACAGGTCGTTTCTTTCAATCCGTATTGGGATCGCTACGGCCGCACCTTCGAAGATCATGATGGCTATCGCATCGTGCTACAGAACGCAAGGTGGCTCACCCCTCCACCATCACCTTCTTCGTCCCTGCCGCCCTAGCAAAATCATCCTCGGTCACCAGCAAGTAACTTTGCTCGGCGATGCGTGGTGAGTTGCCAAGCCAAGAGCAAACCACGTGCAGTGGGAACTCGCGCTGCAGTTCGGTCTGTCTGCTGGCCCGCATCGAATGGAACAATCGTGGCCAACCTTAGACGCCAGCGCGTCGCAACAGCCGTAACAACTCGCTGCGTAGGTTGGCATTCTTCCAACCCATCGCCGTGTTGGCGGCCGCTCGGTACTGCGGAGCCGCGACCACGTATTCGCTCTTGTCGCCGAAGATCTCGAAAGCTTCTTCGAGGATGGAACGCAGCTCGGGAAAGATCGGACAACTGCGAATCCCGCGACCTTCGTGGTGTTCGACCTTTGGCTCGGGGATGCCTGTCAAGAAGTCTTAATTTGCCGATGACGCACTGAAACGGTTATACTAATCACTAAGTGATCATCTGCGGTTGGTCTTTCGGGATCTCCACGGACTAGTTTTCAATCGTTTATGCTTGAATTGATGCCAAGCCAATGAAACGTTCGGTTTACCTCGAAACCACAATTATCGGCTATATGGCGATGCGAGATAGCCGCGATTTACGCGTGGCTGCAAACCAACTGTCGACACGCGAATGGTGGGATGTTCACCGACCAAATTTTGATCTTTTCGTATCCCAGTTCGTCATCGATGAGTGTTGCCAAGGCGACCCGAAAGCCGCTGAAGAACGTAAGTTTTATCTGGAAAACATTCCGGTTCTTGATGCCAATTCAGAAGTAGAAAAACTGGCGGAGGTGATTTCGGACGTACTTCAAATACCAGCCAAAGCTCGAATTGATGCTTTCCATATCGCCATGGCATCGGTTCATGGAATACAATTCCTCTTGACGTGGAACTGCAAGCATATCGCAAATCCTGAGCACCGCCCAAAGATCGAACGCTCGTGTCGAGATCTAGGCATGGAACCACCATTGATCTGCACACCATTTGATTTACTGGAGAGTTGAAATGACCGATCCAATTGTGGCCGAGATCAGAGCTACCCGCGAACGGATTGCGGAAGAGTCGGGATGCGATATTCATGCAATCGCCGAGGCCGCGAGGAAGCGTCAGCAGATATCTGGTGTCAAGACGGTATCGCGACCGAAACGACTACCAGATGCAAACTTGGCAAAACCTGCGTCTGTGGATCGAGGATCGGTCCAAAGCGAAACAGACACATCTGCCCCCGCAGTGGGTTAGTCCAGGTTAATGACGAACCGTCGTTTTTTTGGCAATACTCCAGCCTCCAACTAAAACCTTTCGAACTTCCTGAAGCCTGCCCGTTTCCGGCACCCTGCCTATGGCAATCAACAAACTCACTCCCGAAAATCATTGGTCGGCTAATAAGTGGCTGATATCTTTGGACACCGGGAGGAAAATTCGGTTGGTGAGCTCCATTGATGCGATCTGCACTGGTAGCGTGTTCTCCCTAATGACAAGTTCACCAATGGAAATCTACGAATGAAAATCGCGGCTATCGTCCTGCTGCTGGCAGCAATGTGCATCGGATTTGCGCAGGATCCAAACGTAGACGATACTACAAAACGGTACTCGAAGTTTCAAGGTGATTGGGTTGTCGCCTCGATGCAGACGGGGACCAAACCAATAGAAAAGCCACCAGGAATTGCCGTCAATGTTATAGGCGATGCGTTCACTCTCAACGGTTCGGGCGTTGCAAAACATACTCCCTTTACGTTTGAGTTTCGCATTCCCCAAGACGACAAAGAAAATCCCTACCGTGAGCTCCAAAGACGTGGCGGAAAGAAACTGGATGATATCGTCGACGTCAATAATCAAATTGAGATTTTCTGGTTTGTCGGAATCTACAACCTAACGGACGAGGAACTCAAACTCGCCCTGAAATACTGCGGACAAGGATTGGAGGGACGTCAATTTCAGGAATTCCGACCGCCATCTTCATTTGACGACGAACCAACTGACGGTGAAGTGCGGATTGTTTTGAGAAGAAAGAAGGAGGCGAATTAGGCTAGTGAATTTCCACATGTTTGTAGTCGTCATTGGGGGACTGCTTTCGGCGACTTGTTTTGCCGATGAACCGACGAACCTAAAACTGGAATCCCTCAAGGAGCTTTGCAGCGGACAATGGATTATCAATGAAGATCGCCATCGATTGGTTGAAACCTGGAAAGATGATGATAATACATTGCACTCGAGATCATGGATGCTTGATAGTTGCTTCAAGCGAATTATTCGCCACGACTCGTATCGATATGACGCTATCCGAAAGAAGCTAGTCGCAACAATTCGTTGGTCAAATGGATTGAAATGGGAATGTGACGGGGAGTGGGACCAAGAAATGAATGCCTTAACATGGTTGGCCCCCTTCGGTACTGGAACCCGCTCCTTTACACTCCGTCTCGTTACGCCAAAAATCGTGGAGTATAAAATTGTTGATAGAGACAGAACGGGCAAAGTTGGATGGGAGTACACCGAAAAGCGGTATCTCATCGCGGACTAAACACAACAAGGAGATTCGAGAAAATAATAATGATCCGGAAATGCACGCTCGTCGCCGGGCACCCCAAACCGGCAATTCTCTCACCCCTCCACCATCACCTTCTTCGCCCCAGCCGCCCTAGCAAAATCATCCTCGGTAACCAGTAGGTAACTCTGCTGGGCGATCCGTGGTGAGTTACCAAGCCAGGAGCAAACCACGTGCAGTGGGAACTCACGCTGGAGTTCCGTCTGCCGGCTGGCCCGCATCGAATGGAACAATCGTGGCCAACCCGAGACGCCGGCGCGGCGCAGGAGGCGCGTCATCTCGCTGCGTAGGTTGGCATTCTTCCAACCCATCGCCGTGTTGGCTGCGGCGCGGTACTGGGGAGCTGCGACCACGTATTCGCTCTTATCCCCAAAGATCTCAAAAGCTTCGTCGAGGATGGAACGCAGCTCCGGAAAGATTGGGCAGCTACGAATCCCACGACCTTCGTGGTGTTCTACCTTTGGTTCCGGGATACTCATCCGGTTCAGCTCCCAATCGATGTCGTCCCAGCGCAGCGACAACGTTTCCGAGGGTGTTCGAAGCCCACCATAGCGACTCAACCCCAAGATCACTTGCCAGACGGGGTTGGCCTTTTTCATCAGCTTGTCGACCACTTCGCGCGGCACGAATTCGTTGACCTTCACCGAACTCTTCTGCGTCTTTACCTTGCAGAACGGGTTTTCGTCGATGATCTTCCAGTCGACCGCATCGTGCATGAATTGGCGAGCGAATTGGATCCGTTTGTGGATCGTGGTCGTGGCCATCCCCCTAGCTTTGAGCTTCTCGTGAAACTCTTTGGCATGACCAGCCGTGATCTGATTGATCCGGATCCCCTCGGGCATGAACTCTTTCAGGTTCGCCACCACCTGCTTCCAAACCGCAACCGTAGCTGGTTTGCGGCTTTTCCCCTGCCGCTCGATGTAACCATCGAGAAACGCTTCGAGCGTGGGAATTACAAGCTTTTCGGGGATCGGCTCTGGTTCGATCAGTCCGACTGCGACCAGCTTCTCTCGCAGTGCGGGTGACTTGTTGAGCCAACTAGCATCGTCTTGTGGCAT
>JBJTAQ010000734.1:0-5998 GCA_046090945.1 Pirellula sp. | reverse complement strand
GGGGCAAGACGCAGATTATCGAGTACAGCGATCTGCCTGAGCATGTCGCCAAGCGGACCAATCCCGATGGAACGCTCAGGCTTTGGGCCGGCAGCATCGCAGTTCATGTTTTCGATTTGGACTTTCTTCAAGATTGCAGCCAGAGATCCGAAGCACTCCCTTTTCATCGAGCGCGTAAAGCGGTTCCTTTCGTCGACGCATCTGGCAAGTCGCACAGTCCTACGGAGCCCAACGCGATCAAGTTAGAGCGGTTCGTTTTCGACCTGTTGCCAGCGGCTAGTAAAGCGTTGGTGGTCGAGGCCGATGCCTCCGAAGCCTTCGCGCCTGTAAAGAATGCGACAGGTGCGCAGACCGATACTCCGGAGACCTGTAAATCGGCGATGGTGGCTTTGCACCGAAAGTGGCTTAGAAACGCTGGAGTTCAGGTCGATCAAGAGTGCTCGGTCGAAATCCATCCGAATTGGGCTTGGGATGAGCAAGAAGTCCGGTTGCGAATAGGCACTCCGACGGCCATCCACAGCGATACATTTTTTACTTAGAGAACCACCTATCCCTCATGACTTTACACGCAGTCATTATGGCCGGAGGATCCGGCACTCGATTTTGGCCAGCGAGCCGACAAGTGGTCCCCAAGCAGCTTCTGCGAATAGGTGGTCCGCGCTCGATGCTCCAGACCACATTCGATCGGCTTTCGGGGCTGGTCTCCAGCCAGCATGTGCTGGTTGCGACCAACGCGCAATTGGTCGATGCGGTTGTTTCGCAGTTGCCTGACCTCCCCTTGGAGCACATCATCGGCGAGCCGGTCAAGCGGGACACGGCTCCATGTATTGGCGTTGCTGCATCGCTGGTTCAAGCGGCCGACAAGGATGGGATCATGATTGTCATGCCGTCGGACCATGTAATCGAGCCTCGCAGCGAATTCCACCGAGCCATCCAAGCAGGGGTGCGGCTAATTGACCAAGACCCCGAGCGGATTGTAACTTTCGGTATCCGGCCGACTTATCCGGCCGAAAGCTTCGGCTACATCGAGCGTGGCAGTCCTTTGGAGGGTGCCGATGGGGTAGCGGCATTCAACGTGCAGCGGTTTCGTGAAAAGCCCAAGAAAGCGTTGGCTGAGGAGTTTTACCAGGCCGGCAGCTTCTACTGGAACAGCGGAATATTCATGTGGTCGGCCAAGACGGTTCTGAATGCGCTGAAGACTTACGAACCTGAGATGTTCGAGCACATCGAGAGGATTGCTCAAGCCATCGGCACGCCGAGTTTCCAAAGGAAGTTTGCAGAGAATTTCGAGTCGATTCGTGGGAAATCGATCGATTATGCCATCATGGAACGGCATCCGAAAGTTGCGGTCATCGAGGCTCCGTTCCAGTGGGATGACGTCGGAAGCTGGCAGGCGATGTCTCGGCTTTTGCAACCCGATAGCCAAGGCAACACGGTCGAGGGACCTTTTGTTGGAATCGACTCGAAGAACATGATCGTACGCACCGAAGCGGACCATTTGATCGTTACGATAGGCATGCAGGAGGTCATCGTGGTCCATACCAAGGACGCGACGTTGGTGGCTCCCAAGCAGGAGGAGGAGCGGGTCCGGGAGGTTGTCAAACAGCTCCAAGAGTTAGGGCTTCGACAGTATTTATAGGATTGTCAGGCACTCCTGAGGTTGATCCAGTGATCTTGTCGCCTATAGTGTTAATTAGAGAGAATCCTTAGTTTTTACAAATCTAGCGACTCGGCTTTTGACGATCCTCCCGGAGAACCTCGGGATTGGAGATAAATGTGTCGGATATCAATTTGGCTGGGATTGCATCCCACGAAATTCTGAATCGCTTGCCCGAAGGGATCGCGGTGCTATCCCCAATGCAAACCATTGTTTGGGCCAATGAGCGCTTCAACCAATGGTTTGGCGGCGTCGACCGGTCCGGACAGAACTTCTACAGTGCGTTGGGCCAACCGGACATCCAAGCCTCCGTTGGCTGCCCTCTGCAAGCGTGCTTGGACCACCGCCGAAACACCTCTGCGATCCTCAAGCGAGAGCCCAACGAGATCTCTGCCAAGCCGTCTTTCTATCAATTGCAAGCTGTCTGTGTCGCCGCATCCGAGGATCGGATCGTGGTCACCGTGCGGGACATCACCGATGAAGTCCTACAGGAGCAGAAACTTGCCGCGATTCACCAAGCCGGTGCCAAACTCACGGACTTAAAACCCGATGAGATTTTTGCGATGGATGTCGAGCAACGGATCGATTTGCTCAAGGAGAATATTCGCCATTACACCCAGGATCTGCTCAATATTGAGGTCATCGAGATCCGATTGCTCGAACAGTCCACCGGAAACTTGATCCCTTTGCTCTCGGTCGGGATCGATCAGGCAGCTGCCGACCGACGGCTCATGGCCAGTCCATCGAACAATGGGGTTACCGGCTGGGTGGCCGCCAACGCCGTTAGTTATCTTTGCAAAGACGCCTCGACCGACCCGATGTACCTTGAGGCTTTCAAAGGCGCTCGAAGTTCGCTGACGGTACCGATACTTTTGCACGACTCGGTCATTGGGACGATCAACGTTGAGAGTCCCAAAATGGCTGCCTTCTCCGAGAGCGATCAGCAATTCTTGGAGATTTTTGCCCGGGATGTTGCCGTTTCGCTCAACACGCTCGAACTGCTCGTTGCTCAGCGCACCAATGCCGCTCAGCAAAGCTGCGATGCGATTCACGCGGCCGTCTCGCTACCGCTGGATGATCTGCTCCTAGACGCCGTCTTCCTGATGGAAAAATACATCGGTCACGATCCCGAGAGCGTCGCAAGGCTTCGCAGTGTCTTGAGCAAAGCCAGAAGCATCAAAAAATCGATCCAGAGCATCGGGCAATCCCTGGTTCCCCATGACCCGGCCAGCAACCAGGAGCTTGGCCAACATTACGCCAAGCTTGCCGGACGTCGCATTTTGGTTGTCGACTCCGATGAAAGTGTTCGAAACGATGCCCATGCACTGCTCGAACGCTATGGTTGTGTCGTAGAGACCGCGCAAAGTGGCGACCAAGCTGTAGCGATGGTTCGCAGCTCCGAAGAAAAGTACGACGTGATCATCACCGATATCAAGCGTCCGGATTACTCCGGCTACCATTTGATGCTCAGGCTCCAAAAGCTTCTCGATCACGTGCCGATTGCTCTGATGACCGGTTTTGGCTACGACCCCGGACACTCGATCGTCAAAGCTCGCCAAGCCGGTTTGCACCGCAAAGCAATCCTATACAAGCCGTTCCACCTGGATCAGCTACTCGGGGTCACCGAGCTGCTCATCGAAGAAAAACCAGCAATCGATCCACCCTGCGATCCATCCTGAACAAGCGGTAGCCGATTTGAACTGGTCGACGATTCTTCGCTTGGCAATCCTATCCCTGCTGGTCATCGGCCACATAGGACTTTGGATTTTCCTCTTCAATCGAATCAACGCGACTGGGTTGCATCGAAGGCACATCAAGGCCATCGAGAAAGGGATCGTACTGGTGTGCCTGTTGCTACCGGTCGCTTTGTTGGTCATCGAATCGAAGAACGATCCTGATTGGTCGACAATGCAGCACTGGATTGGCTACCTGATGGACCAATCGCCCCCCCCAAAACTCTCCATATGGAGTTTTTGTTACGGCCTGATCGCTTTTGGATTCGGATTGATTGTTGGTCCGATTTGGCTGCTGCATCGACCGCAGTTCCACATGGCCCGCGATCGATATCAAGTCATTCAGACGCACATCGACAAGCATCTGCATCGCAAAAACTCCGACTGGAAGCTCGGCTCCAAGGCCCAGAAGAGTCTGGGGATTCCTGGTAACGAATTGATGCATCTGGAGGCCAATACAAAGGCTTTGTGGATCGATGATTTGCCGGATAAGTTTGTCGATATGAAGATCGGGCACCTATCGGATATCCACCTGACGGGGCAACTACCCGATGGGTATTACCGCCATGCCCTCGAATGGCTAGTCTCGCAGAGGATCGAACTGCTATGCCTTTCGGGGGACATCATCGACAAGCCTGGGGCCTTGCCTAGTTTGCAGTCCATTTTTGGAGGCTTGACCGAGCAGATGCCCAAGCTCTTCGTGTTGGGGAACCACGACCGTGCCTGTGGTCTGGACCAACAGGTCCGAGAGGTCTTGACCCAGATAGGGTGGCTGGATGTTGGAGACCAGGACCGTCGATTGCAAACTGCCCGAGGCAAGATTGAGATTCTCGGCAACGAGCGTCCCTGGTTTCATCGCGAGCTAAGCGAGGGTTTCAGCGGGGATTGTTCCCAGGCCCGGGAGTCTGAGGTCCCCGAGTTTCGGATCGGCATTTCACACTCGCCAGACCAAATACTCTGGGCTAGGAAACTTGGGATATCCCTACTACTGTGTGGGCATACCCACGGCGGGCAGATCCGCTTGCCTTGGATCGGGCCTGTGATCGCTCCTAGCAAGTATGGTAGCCGGTTTGCATCGGGGGTTTTCCATCAGGCACCGACACTGATGCATGTGAGCCGAGGACTCTCCGGAGTGCATCCGATTCGCCTAGGCTGTTTACCGGAAGTCACTGTTCTCGAATTGCGAAAAAGGTCGTAGGCCGTTAGACTCTTGGTTAGTCTTAGGCTGGCCATTTTATGAAAGAGTCGGAACCCCCAGAAGAATCCTTGAGCGTCGACGAAAAGTCCGAGTTGTGCCAACAGCGCATCGGCTATCGTTTTTCCGACCCTAGCCTAGTCGTTTCCGCACTGACGCACGCCAGTGTGGCAACCAGCCGTAATCACTCCAATGAACGGATGGAATTCCTCGGGGATGCGATCCTTGGCATGATCGTCTGCGAAGAGGTCTTTCGGTCTTATCCGAATTATCTCGAAGGAGATTTGACGAAAATCAAATCCGTAGTGGTTTCCAGACGCGTGTGCGCGAAGGTCTCCAAAGGGCTCGGCTTGGAGGAATGCTTGATCGTCGGTCGCGGGATGCTCAAGCATGGGATGCCGCGTTCCCTGTTGAGTGATGTGTTTGAAGCGATCGTTGCGGCTGTGTTTCTCGATGGAGGGCTCGAAGAGGCCAGGAAATTTGTCCTGCGATTCCTCGATAGCGAGATCCGCTCTGCGGCCGATGGGCACAGCTTTGGAAATTACAAGTCCCTTTTGCAGCAACTCGTCCAAGGCAATTTCAAGGGATCACCGGTGTATCGGTTGGTCGGCGAGAGCGGTCCGGATCACAGCAAGCATTTCGAAGTCTCTGCCGAGATCAATGGCAAGCGATACACCTCGGCTTGGGGCAGGAGTAAAAAGGACGCAGAACAGCGAGCCGCCGCAAACGCCTTGGCCGAACTGCGGGGCGATGATCCCCCATTTCCAAACAACAACAGCAACTTGAGTCAACCGGTTAACAGACCCTGCGATCAGGATTAAACACCGAGTCACTTGGCGGATTTGCTACAATCTGCCGATTCTCAGAAACTGATTTCACAACCATTTCCTAGGTGCTCGGTCATGCCGCTTCGATTTTCCTTGGTTTGCACGCTTGTGTTCGGCGCGTTTTTCGCCCAAGACATTTCTCAGGCTCAAGAGGGTCCTGCACCCGCTACCAATCGGCTCAAAGAGTTTTCCAAGCAGATCGACGAATCTTATCGGTTTGAGGTGGTCGAGAAACGGCAGGTTGGATCCAGCAGGATCGCACGATTGCACATGGTTTCGCAAAAATGGAAAGATGTGAGTTGGAAGCACGTCGTATGGGTGATCATCCCAAGCAAGGCGATTGAAAAGCCCCAGGAAGCGACGAGCCGGTCGGCAATCTTGCTGGTCGATGGAGGCGGTTGGAGGAAGGAATGGGGCGATGAAGCGCCCCAGCAAATAGAGCGGGTTCCGCCGTTTCAGGTGTCGCGCAGGCGTTCGAGATCGGCCTGAACGGCCTCTATGAGGCGTGCCGCATGGGGGTCCGCGCCCTGCAGGACCTTCAATTCCGTGAGGGAATGCTGCGCGTTGACGAGCGCCATGGCGCGAC
>JBJTAQ010000733.1:0-1257 GCA_046090945.1 Pirellula sp. | reverse complement strand
TCGACGGACACAAGTTCATGGCGATCGATACACCTGGACTCCGACGCAACAAGAGCATCAAGACCGACATCGATTGGTATGGGACTCACCGAGCCCAGCGATCGATCTGCCGCGCCGATGTGGTACTGCTTTTTTTCGACTGCACCGAGACGATGAGCAAGGTCGATAAGCAACTCGCCCACTATATCCATGACGAGTTCAAGCCGTGTATTTTTGTCGTCAACAAGTGGGATAAACTCGCCGGGCAGATCCCTACCGAGCGATGGGTCGAGTACCTCCGCGAGCATTTCCCAACCATGGCTTATTGCCCGATCGCCTTCGTCACCGGCCAGACCGGCAAAAATGTCAAAACACTGCTGAATCACGCGCAGATGCTCTTTAAACAAGCCAAAGAGCGGATCTCGACGAGCATGCTTAACAAACTCGTCAAAGCAGCGCTAGAAAGGCACGAACCACCTTTGTACCAACTCAAGCGACCGAAGATCTATTACGCTACCCAGGTCGCATCCGAACCGCCGACAATCGTTCTGGTCTGCAATCAGCCTCAAGGTTTCTCGAATCAATACCGCAGGTATCTTCTGAACTTTTTGAGAGATCATCTCCCGTTCGGTGAGATCCCCATCAAACTCTACCTGCAACCGCGAAAGCGAGATGACCAAAGGGATGAAATCCAATCCGACCGGATTGCAGCAAGCCCCAAACCCGGAGAGCAATGGGAAGGCACCTTTGACGAAGACCTTGGTCCGGACGCCTATGGGCAAACCGGCTTCGAGGACGTTCAGATCGATCAGGATGCTGAAGATCAAGATCAAGCGATCGAGATCTATGACGAAGACGACGATCTGCCGGAGTAGCATTCATGCCAAGTATCGAAGGGCTTGCGATCGGTTATGTTGGACTGGGTAATATGGGTTTGCCAGGCGCTCAGCACTTGCATGCAGCCCGAGCCGACCTGATGGTCTGGAACCGGTCCGAAGGACCGGCGACTCAAGCGGCAACCATGGGGATGACGGTCGCCAGTTCGCTCGAGCAATTGGCCAAGCATGCTTCGGGTGGAATCGTCTGCTTGAACCTGTCGAATACCGAAGCGGTCGAGTCGGTGGTCTTTGCTGAAGCTGGGATCGCTCAACACACCTCTCCCGAGACCCTCTTTATCGACTTTGGCACCTCAAGCGTTCTCTCTACCAAAGAATTCGCCAAACGCGTTCGATGGGTTGATGCTCCGGTCAGCGGAGGCCAAGTCGGAGCGCAGGCAGC
>JBJTAQ010000732.1:0-2345 GCA_046090945.1 Pirellula sp. | reverse complement strand
CGGACTGATCGGACTGATCGTTCCTGCTTAACAGGAATCGCGGAGCGAATAACAGGATTTCTTCAACATGCCACCAGGGTAGGAGGTACGTTCCTACGAGGCACAGTGCGCCTCGATGCGTCCCTTCACCTGTTGGCCCCTGTGATCCTGCAAAATGCTTGCGCTGGTGCAATCCTCGATAGCTTGTGAATGCCGAGCCTTTAGGTCGGCTACTTCACCTGCATTGCTTTTGGGTGCCGTCTTAGCCTGCTGCTTGATCCTTTGCGGTTGCAAAACTCTGACGCTTCCGGCCATCAATCCCAACGGTGGAACGATCTTCTCGGGCCAGACTACGACGCTCGTTTCGCCCCATGGAGCGAATAACGGGTATCCGGCCCAAGGACCAGCGTATCAGACGCCACCGGAGCCAAAAAAATGCATGCATGGCGTTCCAATCGGTAGCGACGGCAAATCCGGCCATCAGTGCATGCTTTGCAAGGGTGGGCACACAACCGCCGATGCAGCGCGGGCGCGGTGCGGCGAATTGCTGTTGACTCCTACCAAGCTTGTTGCGCCTGTCGGTGGCGAGGTCATCTTGCTGGCAGGTATTTGTGGCAAAGATGGATTGCTGGTCACGGGTGAACCGATCGAGTGGATGCTATCGCCCGAGAGTGTCGGACAGATCATTGACGTAGGGGACAACAACCAAAGCCATCGGCAGCATCTCTTTAAGAAGCATCATAACGATGCCGATGTCGGGAAACTCGACGTCGATTTCGCCCGTGGAAGAACCAGTACCGAGCCTGGAAAGATCACCCGGGGTACGTCCAAGACTGACGACGATCTTCCAATCCGCAAGGGGCAGACTTGGCTGAGTTTGTCGAGTCCGAGCGAAGGTGTGTCGAAGGTTACGGTGATGGCTCCGAGCAGCGAAGCTTGGGATAAACGCAGGCAGACTGCGACCATCTATTGGGTCGATGCGCGTTGGGAGTTCCCGCAACCGCAGCAAGCTCAAAGCGGTCAGACAATTACGCTGGTAACGAAAGTCAACAAAGCTGATGGCATCGTACCGGCCGAAGGTTGGATCGTTCGATACCGATCGCTCAATCCCGAGGTTGCTCGATTTCTGCCTCAATATGGCGAAGTCTTCGAGAAGTACGTCGATCGCAACGGTAATGCCGTCGTTGAACTGGTCAATATGCTACAACCGAACTCGATCTCGCGGACCAACGCTGCGGCGCTGATCGAGGTGGAAGTTGTCCGTCCGGGACAACCCTCGGAGAACATGCCCGAGTTGCCGCTGGGTCGTGGCACCGTGCAGGTAACCTGGAGTTCGGCTGAAATTGATTTAAGGGTCACGGGGCCTGAGGTCGCCGTACCCGGACAACCGCTGGCATACGCTGCTACTCTACAAAACGATGGTTTTGCCCAAGCCGAGAATGTTGTCCTAACGGCAGCAGTTCCCAATGGAATGAACATTCAAAGTGTTACGCCACAGCCGACTCGCCGGACCGGAAACAGCATGTCTTGGGATGTCGGAGCCTTGGGGCCAAGACAGGCGCTCGATGTGCAGTTGATCACCGAAGCGACCAGCGAAATGGATGCGAGGGTGGTTTTCGAAGCGACCGGCGCGCCTAGCATTCAGAAGACAGCGACGATTTCCACGCTGGTCCAAAAACCGCAAGTCACCTTGAGCATCAATCCCGATCCTACGACTACCCAAGTTGCCGTAGGGGATCTGGCTAACTTCAACATGAAGCTGACCAATACGGGGAATCAAACTGTAACTGACTTGGTCGTATTCCTCGAAGCAGGTCCGGGGCTGACCCATGCAAGGGATGGTGCCCGAGAAGTGTCTCGGCCCGTTGGCTATCTAGCTCCAGGGCAATCCGTTGATCTATCCGCTCAGTTTATTGCCGAGCGAGAAGGAGAGTTGACCGTCAAAGCGACGGCTCGAACGGCGAACCAAATCCTAACCGGTTCGGCCGCTACCGTCCGGGCCTTGCCAGGCCCCCAGCGAGTCCCCAAAGTCGAACTCGATATGAGAGCTAGCACAGGGGCCAATCCAATCGCGATCGGTACCGCAACTTCGGTGCAACTATTTGTTCGTAATACTGGTCCAGTCGCGGTTCGGAATCTGATCGTAAGTATCAAGTACGACCCGGCACTTACCCCCACCGGGGCTTCTGCAGGGTTCGAACCGATCTACGCCAACCAACTCATTCGATGGCGGCTGCCCGAATTGCCGGTCGGCAGTACGACCGACTACCAAGTCAACTTTAGTGGCGGCCAAGTCTCGGCCGATGCCCAAGTGGTTGCAACCGTAGATTCCGAGGATCGGGCGGTTCGAGTGATGCGAAATGTTG
>JBJTAQ010000731.1:0-1646 GCA_046090945.1 Pirellula sp. | reverse complement strand
CTCGCGAGACGAGTTCCTCGACACCAACCGGTAACATCGCGACACGGTATTCGTCTTCTTTGATTTCTTTGGGAACGCCTACGATCATGGTTGGGAGTGCTTCGAGGATAGAGTAAAATAGAGAGTGAAATTAACCGCCATTAGTGTACCGTTTTGGCAATTGGTACGCCATACGCGAAGCCTCTGTACCGCTGTCGAAGAATCGTTGCGATGTCGCATTCAAATGCAAGCACTGAAAAATCAAGCACCAGTCAAAATCTCTCGGCACAGACGCTCGCGCCTCCCAAAACGTTCATGGGAATCTTGTCGTACCTGGGGCCTGGCTTGATCATTGCGGCGAGTATCGTTGGCAGTGGCGAATTGATTGCAACGACACTTACCGGAGCACGGGGTGGTTTGAGTTTGCTGTGGCTGATCGTCTTGGGCTGCGTCGTGAAGGTCTTTGCGCAGATCGAGATCGGCCGTTTTACGGTTTCGACAGGGATCCCCACTCTCTCGGCGTTGAGTACGGTTCCTGGGCCGAAACTGGCCGGGCGCGGCAACTGGCTCGTGTGGTACTGGTTCTTCATGTGGTTTTGCAGCATCGGTCAGTTGGGTGGAATTGTTGGCAGTGTTGGCCAAGTCCTTGCGATTGTGCAGCCGCTGACAACCCAGGGAGCCGATTACAAGTCGATTGGCAACCTCGAAACGCAGATCAAACTTGCTTCGGTCAAGTCACGAGGGGCAAGCGAGCAAGAGAGGGAGGCGATGGCACTCGAGTCCCGGAGTCTTGAGAACAAGCTCGAAGGGCTCCGGCGCGATTATCTGGTCAAGTACGCGTCGGGTGGAGTGAAATCGCAGGGTGCCGAAGAGTTGGTCACCTCGATGAGTGTTGCGGGCCTACCTCGTCCGATGGACGATCGGTACTGGGCAGTGCCCGTAGCGATCATCACGGCTGCATTGCTTTTTTACGGAGGCTATTCTCTGGTTCAATCAGCATCGACAGCTATGGTGGCGATCTTCACGCTTGTGACACTTGCGACGGTCATTGGGTTGCAGGCCAAGCCCGACTGGTCGATCAGTGCCAGCGAGTGGCTGCAGGGATTGTCGTTTGGGTTACCTGCTGGGGATCGATTCAAAGCGTTGACCACGGCATTGGCTACGGTTGGGATCATTGGCGTTGGTGCAGCGGAATTGATCCAGTATCCGTATTGGTGTCTGGAAAAGGGGTATGCCAAGCATACCGGGCCGGACGACGGAAGCAGCGATTGGCTCGACAGAGCCCGAGGGTGGCTCAAGGTGATGCATTACGACATTTGGGTTTCGATGCTGATTTACACCACAGCAACGATAGGTTTCTTTGTGCTGGGTGCTGGGATTTTGCATCGATCGGGCATACAGCCCGAGGAGTCCAAATTGATCCAGACTTTATCGGCGATGTACGAGCCCGTGCTAGGGAGTTGGGCGCCGCCGATTTATCTGCTCGGAGCATTCATGGTTCTGTATTCGACGTTTTACGTTGCCAATGCGAGCCACGCTCGGACCTTCAGCGACGGCCTGAGCGTGCTGAACGTCATCTCGGATGATGAAGCGGCACAGGGGCGAATGGTAAAGATTCTCAGTGCGCTTTTTCCGATGTTATGCTTGCTGGTGTATTGGGTGTTACC
>JBJTAQ010000730.1:0-1317 GCA_046090945.1 Pirellula sp. | reverse complement strand
CACCCTCGATGAGATCCTCAAGCTCATTCTCATCGACCTCGAGAACTTGAACAGGCCCTCGATCCCAACCTTCGCCGGGCAATCCGCCTTGGTAGGTTGTTACTCGGTAATGATTGCCAGCCAATGCGGCGACTTGGATGCCGCGCCCACTTTTGATGTACTCACCTTGCAATTCAATAGGTTCATCGGCTCGGGCACAGATCAAGCAGCAAACTAAGCTACAGGAAAACAGATAAGCCGATATGGTCCAGAGTCTTCTAGTAAAGAGCATTTGGTTTGTTGGAATCGATTCATTGAGAGTGCTGAAGCGCGATGGTTGAGGGACACTAGCATAGTCGATTTGGCGACGAAATGAACTAGCCTCAGGAGTTTCCTGCTGTCTCTGAGTCTTGATGATTCATTCCGAGCTGTTTCATTTTTCGGTACAGGTTTGATCGCTGCATTCCCATCCGTTCGGCCGCTAAGGTCATATTTCGGTTGCATGCCTTGATTTGCTGTTCGATATACTGCGTTTGAAAATCGTCTGTCGCTTCAGCCAGAGGTTTGGAAAGATCGATTCCCTGGCCAGCGTAGGATCCATCTGCCCTTGGGGAGCGTACAAAATCGATCTGGGTTTCGTCGACGAGCTCGCCAGTGGTTAGATAGGCGATGCGTTCAATAATGTTTCTCAGTTCCCGAACGTTTCCGGGCCAATCGTGATTCACCAATCGCTTCTTAGCTGCAGGACTGAGGACAGGTTTACTTCGACCGATTTTCGTACAAAACAGCGTCAGAAAAAAATCGGCTAGTTGCAATACATCTTCGCCTCGTTGCCTCAGCGGTGGAAGGTTGATTGTTACGACCGTCAGCCGAAAATACAGATCCTCTCGGAACTTCTTATGCCGTACCAGCTCTACCAAGTTCTGATTGGTTGCGGCGATCACGCGAACATTCACAGGGATTGCCGTCGATCCTCCGACTCGTACAACAACTTTTTCTTCGAGCACTCGCAACAACTTTGCTTGACCGGCCAAGCTCATATCGCCGATTTCATCTAGAAACAGCGTCCCTCCAGAAGCCAGTTCAAATTTTCCAGAGCGGGTTTCGTGGGCATCGGTGAAGGCTCCTTTTTCGTGCCCAAAAAGCTCACTCTCCAAAAGTGTCTCGGTGATTGCGGCGCAATTGACAGCGATAAAGGGTTCGAAACGACGCTTGCTTTGATAGTGGATCTGACGAGAAACGACCTCTTTACCTGTTCCGTTTTCACCCAGAAGGAGTACGGCTAGGTCGGTGTCTCCAACCCGAGAGATAGTCGATTTGAGATTGAGCATCTCTTGG
>JBJTAQ010000729.1:0-5942 GCA_046090945.1 Pirellula sp. | reverse complement strand
GACAGTTTGAACCTCTACGACATGGTGGTTGGAACTGCCAAGTTCCGG
Source organism: Pirellula sp. (assembly GCA_046090945.1). Taxonomy (GTDB): domain Bacteria; phylum Planctomycetota; class Planctomycetia; order Pirellulales; family Pirellulaceae; genus JBKCUI01. The sequence continues at coordinate 5,894 of JBJTAQ010000729.1, read as the reverse complement.
TTGACGACCCAGTTTGTGGACGTGAGCTTTAACGGAACGACGCTATCTCTGGATGATGCGAGTTTATTGAGCTTTGGCCTGAGCGATTTGGATCTTTTCGCCGGGGTCGTGGGAACGGGAGTAAAAATCAATTCCGGCACGATTGCATTCGTGGTGATCAAGCCAGCCAAGCCCGCCACTCCGGCGACAGACGATCGAACTTATGTAGGCTTTAGTTCCAACATCTCCGAAGCATCGCTCGTGGGTGTACCTCAGGTGACGTTGGATTTAAGGGATCTAGGCGTTGACATCAACAAGGCCAGTGGCAAGTACGACTCTGATGGTCAAGCAGGCGGCGAGGTACCAGCAACGGTGCTCGATTGGACCAAAGCTTTGGATCTCAACAGCGATGGCACGTTTGGGGATTCCCTGAACCCCGTAATAGCGTTGACCGAAGAGATTCTCAGAGTGTCTGGCAATTTGAAGATGGATGCTTTCGGTTTCGTTCAAGTCGGCGGCGACTTTACTTTGGAGACGAGCAACGCGAGTTTGAAACTCAAGGATGGGAGCACAGTCGATGCATCCTTGGTCAAAATCGGCTTGGCGAATTTAGTTGCCTTTGCTGGTCTCAATGGAAATACCATCGTCCGGGACAGCAGTGGTAACATCACCAGCAAGGGTAATGCGATCGGTGTCAACCTTGCCGGCTTAAACCTGGGGCTTGTGTTGGCATCGGATCGTTTGGACGCTACTCGAAGTTGGGTGGCATTCAAGGGGACAGTTGGAAGTGGTTCGTTCATCGGAATGGATGGATTGGATATAAGTGTCCAGAGTATAAGTTTGGAGATCAATCGACTCGCTTCGGATGCTACCTTGGTGGATTGGAAGTCGACCCCAGTGGAAGTCAAGACCGGACCAGCAAGTTCCCAAACGCTGAGCATGGATGGAACTCAGGGGCAACTACTTCGATTCTCTGGTGATTTGAATCTCGATTTGTATGGATTCGTCCAACTCAACGGTAGTTTCGCTGTACACAAGAGCGATGGCAGTTTGACTCTCGCCGATGGTAGTGTCATCAACGCATCGATGCTGACCTTTGGTGGAAGCAATATCAGGGCTTTCGCTGGTGTTGGTGGCAATACCATCGTGCGTGGTGCAGACGGTTCGATCACCAACGAAGGTAGTGCGGTTGGACTCAATTTGACGGGGATGAACTTTGGCCTGTTGTTGGCAACCGACAAAGATAATGCGACGCGGAATTGGAGCAGTCTGCAGGCCTCGATTGGTAGCGCCGGATTGATCGGTGTAAGCGGTCTATCGATTTCGGCGGATAATCTAACGCTGAGAGTGAATCAAGCAGGAAAGTCGGATGATCAGGTAGTCGACTATTTGCAAGATCCCAAGTCGATTGGCAACTATACGCTGAGTATCGACGGTAGCAGAGGTGAGTTATTAGATGTATCCGGAGTATTGACGGTCGATGCGTTTGGATTCTTCAAGACAACCGGGATGTTCGGAATCAAGAAGAGTAGCGAATCGGTTACCGTAGCAGATAACCCGGAAACAACGGACAAGAACGAGGGTGGGGTCGTTGCGGTTGAGTCTCTGACGATCGGTGCAAGTAGCATTGAAGGATTTGCAGGGGTCAACGGGGGAACCACCAAGGCAATAGGGTTAACGCTCACCCAAGGAGCTTTTGGACTGGCGATCCTGCGTGAGAAGGTTCAGGGATCTAGCGTTCGCAAGTGGATCGCTTTACAGGCTCAGGCCGAGCAGGTTGCGTTTGTTGGGGTGTCCGGGCTGAATATCGCTGCAGAAAACTTGACGGTCGAAGTCAACAAGAAGGCGTCCGACGGAACATTGGTTGATTTTGCTGCGATGGCAGCCGGTGGCTCAGGTTATGTCATTAGTACTGGTCCTAACGTCGGTATCGTTCTGGGAATGGACGCGCGTGAAGGGGAATTGCTCAAGGCTGCCGGACGCCTATCGATGGATGTGTTCGGACTCTTGAGGATCGATGGCGATTTCGCATTTCACAGCAGGAGATCCTCAGTTCGGTTAAGTAATTCCGCCGACTCGGTTGATGTCGATCTTTTGACGCTCGGTGGTAGTGGGATTACTGCGTTTGCCGGCGTTAGTGGTGGGGATTCATCAGCGATGGGGCTAAGGATCGTCAACCTGAAGTTCGGTTTGGCGATCTTGAGCGAGCGCTCCGGGACTCGGAAGTGGACTAGCCTTCAAGGTTCGGCAGATTTCGCAGGATTGGTAGGCGTGGATGGTTTGGATCTGAATGCGAGCGAGTTGGCCATAACGATCAATCGTCCAGCTGGAGACGGCAGTTTGGTCGATCACAAGAATATGTCTAGCAAGATATCGATCGCGACCGGACCGAACACCGCTCCTCAAGTTCTCGATATGGCGGCTTCGGATGGTTCCTTGCTGAGAGTCTCGGGAGTATTGGAACTCGATGCGTTTGGATTCTTCATGGTTCGAGGAGCATTCGCTCTTGAGTCCAAGACGACCGAAATCACCCTGGCCGACAATCCAGCGACCGAGGCGAACGAATCGAGCAATCCGGTTCAAGTGAACCTGCTGACCTTCGGTGGTTCCGATCTGGAAGCCTTTGCTGGCATCCACGGAGGTGCCGATAACGCGCTGGGGCTTGCTCTGACAGGTGTGGAGTTTGGTTTGGCATTGATGTCTGACAAACTGCAACCGACTCGTCGCTGGAAGTCGCTGCAAGCCAGAGTTACTAGCGCCGCGTTCGTTGGGGTCAAGGGGCTCATCATGAGTGCCAGCGACCTATTGGTGGATGTGAATCTCAAGTCGAATGATAATACCTTGGTAGACTTTTCGGGCACCGCTTTGGCGGTGGCCACTGGGCCGGGTAATACGCTGGATTTGACTAGTGACGGCAAGCTTGGGCAATTGATACGCGTCTCTGGATCGATGATTCTAGACATGTTCGGATTCATGCAGGTCAATGGGAATCTGGGCTTTGAGAAGCGGACCACGGAGATCACCTTGAGTACGGGTGAAACCAAATCGGTCGATCTTCTGGCACTTGGTGCAAGCGGACTGAGCGTATTTGTGGGGAACAACGGTAGCGGAAGCGTCGCGGAACGATTAGGGCTATCGCTGAGCAACGTAGAATTGGCGGTGGCCTTGCTTGGTGAGCAGGCCGGAACGATGCGGAAATGGACTAGTGTTCAAGCACGAGCCGGGTCTGTTGCATTTGTAGGTGTTGAGGGGCTGACGGTATCGGCGACGGAGATTCTCGTCGACCTCAACCTCCAGGCTTCCGATGGAACGGTTGTCGATTACACGAATGCCACGGTACTGACGATTCCTACTGGCCCCTCGAAGAGTTGGATATTTGACCTAGCAGGCGAAGACGGACCGCTCATGGAAGCGGCCGGGAACCTAACTTTGGATGTGTTTGGCTTCTTCCAGGTAGCAGGATCCTTTGCGTTTACGCAAAAGACTCGCCAAGAGATCTATCTGTCAGACGGAGAGAAGATTGAGGCAAAGGTTCTAACGCTGGGTGGTAAAGACATCTCGGCGTTTGCGGGGCTGAGCGGTAGCGAGAGCCAAAAAGTAGGTTTATCGCTAGGAGATACAGATTTTGCATTGGCATTGATCAGCGATCTTGCCACTCCGACCAACAAGTTCACAAGCTTGGAAGCGTCCGCGGGACTTGCCGAATTCATCGGTGTAAATGGCCTGACCATGCGGGCTGAGAACTTGCTGGTGAATGTCAATCGCGGCGTCTTGATCCCAGCCAGGGAAGCAACTACTTCTAAGACGAATACGAAACTTTTATTGACGCTCGGTTCGATTGCCGTGGGCTCTTTGAAGTTCACCCGTGGGAATTCAAGTGCTACGGTTACGTTAAATGGTACAGAGACCAACCAAGCGTTGATTGGCAAGTTGAAATTGGCGCTCGAGGTGCTTCTGGGAACAGGGAATGTTTCCGTGATTGGAAACAGGATCTCTGGTTATGAGATTGAACTCAAGGGTACGCTAGCAGGCGTTTCGGTCACTGACATCGTTGCAGCCCTGACCCCCGCAGGGATCTCCGGTGCAGTGCAGACTACCCAAGAGGCGACTCCGGGTGTGAGTGAAGTTAAACAGATTAGCATTGAGCATCTGCGAGGTATACCGCCTGCGGTTGAGGTCTCAGTTACACAACTCATCGGCAATACAATTTCAAGTCCGGTTGAGGTTCGTTATGTTCAAAATGATGCTGATAACAATAAGCGATATATCCAATCCGGACTGCTGTCACTGTTTGGTGCCACATCGGGCATTCGCGTTGAATTTGATGGTAGTGTTCCCGGGCAACATGGTTACCGAATTGAATTCGTCGGTGTATTCGCGAAACGAAACATCGGCGATCTTTTGGTGATTGAGAGTCTTCCGGGAGAGATTCTTTCGAATACCGTTCAAAATGGTGATTCCACACGGAATGAAATCAAGGAGTTGATTTTTACATCGCCTTATTTGACCAAAGGCTTGTACAAGCTTGCTTTGAGCAGCGCCCAAGGCGAGATGCAACGTGTCTTGGTCAAGACCCAGGCTCAAGGAACCTTTACGTTGAGTTTGGCCTACAACGGCACCACCTACACGACCAACGGACTTGTTTTTGGATCGACAGCGGCACAGGTGCAGACGGCGTTGAACAACGCACTCTCGGCAATCAGTGGGAGTGTAAGCGTCGAGTCCACAGATGATGGCGCGTATCAGATCATATTTGGCGGAAGCTTGGTTGACAAAAACCTTGCCGATCTTCGGGTTGCCCTGCAGTTAATCGAACCGCAACCCTCGGGTAGCTTTACGGTGAGCCTGGGTGCACGAGTTAGCGGCGCGATCGCTTACACTTCAAACACCACCGCGATGGCCTCGAACATCCAATCGGCACTCGAAGCCATGGCGAATATCGGGGTGGGGAATGTGTCCGTGAGCTATTTGGCCAACGGTTCCAGTGGAAGAATCGCGAACTATCGCGTTGTTTTTACCAACGCCCTATCCAAGCAAGATATCGCGGACTTCACAACGAATTATGCGAACCTCGCGTTAGGACAAGTAACTCCGTACGAGATTGTGGCGGGAGAACCTGCGACACACGAGGTTCAACAGCTCAAGTTGACTGGCGACGCACTAGCGGGCACCTTCACTTTGAGTTTTACCAACGAGTCAGACACGTATGTAACTCAGCCGATCGGTTTGGATTCTACGATTGAGCAAGTGCAGGCATTCATCAACTCGGGTTTTGCAATACCCAATGCACAGTTCACGGTTACGGCTTGGACACGGGATGTCTTGGAGGTCCGTTTCGGGGGCAGTCTGCTTGGCAAAAATGTAGCAACGATCGCTGTGGAAACACAACCCGCAAGCGGTAGCGTTACCCTAGGGGTCCTGCAGGAAGGCAGTACCATTGAGAAGGGGGCTGTTGCGGCACACGATGTGGTCGTCGACTATTTCGTAGGTGTGCCGGATTCGGATGGAAAGGCGACTGACCTAAAGGTCCGCACGGGGTCGGGAGCCAACGATTTTTATCAGTTGGCGATGGATGGTGAGAGCGGAGCACTGCTCCGTGTTTCTGGTCAAGTCAAAGTGGATCTATTCGGGTTCGTCTACTTAGATGGTGGCTTTGCATTTGAGAAGAGTTCTGCAGATATCAAACTCAGTAACGGGAACGACCTATCGGTAGACCTTCTGACCATCGGGGCCACAAACGCTCAGATCTTTGCCGGCCTAGGTGGCGGAACCGATAAAGAACTAGGATTGAAGCTTACGGGCGGTAACTTTGCCTTTGCTTTGATGCGTGAAAAGGTAACAACTAACGCGCGACGCTGGACGGCCCTGCAAGCAACCGCCGCGCAGGTGTCCTTTGTTGGTGTCGATGGGTTGAC